>QHXC01000449.1 GCA_003222815.1 Acidobacteriota bacterium
CTTATTCACCGGTATGCGCCAGTGTGGCGGGACGTCTCCGTTATCATTCACGCTCCAGATACCAACGGAAGGTCCCGGTCCGGTTGCGCCACCAATGATCCATCCTTTGGGCGCATAAACCTGTATCTGGTTTCCTCCGCCTATCGCGGCTTTTGGTCCCTGGATCACACGCAGCGGTTTGGTATTACCGCTGGCTGTCCGATCGAAAATCAGGAACGAAGGCGTCGTGCCGCGCGGCCACGTGCTCTTGACGACCAACAGATTGTGAACGGTGTCGATCGCAACCGGTGGCAACGGTGCGCTTGAAAACGCGTGGTGCCCAAAGGTTATTGTCCTGGAGAACAACTTCGTCGAAGTTCGTATCGACAGCGACGTAGCTGTACGTGGGATACTCGTCCCGGATCATCCGCTCCGGTTGACGGCCGACCTCAATCGTCGACGGATCCGGCGTGTAAGGTTGTCGGCCGCCTCCTTGCATCCTCAGCGCTGCAAACAGATTCGTGTTGGGATTCCGCTCAAGAGAAGCCATGAAGATCGGATCGGTCGTGCGCGTTGAAGGCCACGCGCACATTTCTCCATCGGACGGCAATTCCTGAATGGAAAGCAATTGCGGAGCACCTGTGCCGGGTCCTGCCGCCAGGTCCAATCGGTCCATAAGGGATAAGCACAAAACTCCCACCGTGAGCCCAACAATAACTATGAGCACGATGTTCGGACTTCGCCTGTTTGTACGCGCATAGACCTCCTAGAAGACGTACTTCAGTGCTATCTGCATCGTTCGCCCGTCGGCGGCGGTCAGGATGCGGCCGAAATTGGAATCGGTGAGGGTTACATTCGGATTGCCGGGATTCACATGGTTTGGCACGTTGAAGGCTTCCGCCCGAAACTGTACGGACTGCTTCTCCCGAATCCGAAACGTTCGAGTCAGGCCCATGTCGATGTTGATACTTCCGGGACCGAGAATGTTCATCGCACCCATAGCGCCGTATGTACCCAATGCCGGCTGGACAAATGCTGCGGGATTCAGCCAGGACTGGATAGTCCTGGTGGCCGCATACGGCGAAGGAAGCACCTGATTCGACCTTTGATCGTTTGTTCCCGTCAGAGCATTATCCAGGCCCGATGCAACGGTTAAATAAGGACCCGAGACGATACGGACAATGCCGGACACCGACCAGCCGGTAGCGAGAACCTTCATCGTCCTGTTGGAAAACTGCGGTGTTTCGTACACTGACGAGAAATTGAAGTTGTGACGCCGGTCTAATTCACAATTTCCACGGTCCGCCCGCCGCCGCTCTGGAACGGCGCCAGCATTGGTATCCTCCAGTAACCCGTCGTCGATGCAGTGTGAGTACGTGTAATTTGCAAGTACGGTGATGCCTTTCGTTTTCCGTTTCTGGACAGAAAGCACCATTCCGTTGTAGCTGCGCGTTCCTCCATCAGAGGCGTACGCGATACTGCCAAAGTACTGTCCCTGAGCCGGATTCTCCAAATAAAGAACGCGCCGCTGGGTAGTATTGGAAGGAGAGGAACACGGGCTATAGAGAACGCCGTTGATCGTGCAGCTCACCCCGGGAATATAAAGAGCGGGGTTGCCCTGGTACCCGATTCCCTGGTGGATTCCGCTGTTACCGATATAGCTTCCGGACAGAAGCCAATCCGAACCAACCTGCCGCTGTATGCTCAGGTTCCACTGATGGATATACGGCTTTTTCAGGCCTCCGGGAAACGTGGTGTAGTTGCTCTGGAAGAAACTCATATTCGGGCTGATCGTCAGAGGGAGAGGATTTCCTCCGGGATAACCGCGCCACGGGTCATCGAGACCGCCGACCGGATTTGGAAGGTTCACAGTAGCGCCATTGGGCGGTGTGTTCTGAAAACCGCCATACCGGTCGAAGTGGGAATAGTCAAAAAACAACCCATAGGCTGCTCGCACTACCATGAGACCATTGCTCTTCGGATCGTACGCCAGTCCCAGACGCGGTCCGAAATGCGCCCATCCGCGCGATTCTAACGAGTTGGAATTGGCTATGCCGGGGTCACCGGGAAACAGGAGTCCGGCAGGAGCGTTCTTGAATACTGAACTATGAATGCCCTGGTCGAACGCTGTCTGGACAAAGGTCGCTGGCGGCGGATCCTTTTTGGAGGCAGGAAAATAGGGCTCCCAGCGAATACCAGGACTCAGGGTCAGCTGGGAGGTGGCCTTCCAGGTATCCTGCAGATAAAGGCCCATATAGTTCCTGCGGAGATAGTAGGTTGCAACGGCGCCATCTATAAATGTCGATGGCCTGCCTACCATGAAGTCGCCTAGCGACAATCCCGTATTCTGAGCGTTGAATAACATCTGACCCGGAGCGTTTGTACCCGACAGCCAGTTCGACATCGAATGGATATAGTTGACTCCGAATCCAATCTGGTGTGCTCCGCGCGACCAGCTCACGTCCTCGGCAAGCTGGTAGGCTGTCGAGTTGGTGACGCCAGGATTGTGCATGGCAGCGCCGCCTGGTCCGGTGCTGAATGCACCCGAGACAATCAGGACGACGATCTTTCCCCAATTCGGCGGGTAATAAAAATTCTTCACTCCCACGTCGTTCCAGGTGAAAAGAGGAGTCTTGGGAAACTTTTCGTTCAGCGTCCGGAGCAGCGTTCCACGGAATGCACTCACCACATTGGGGCTAATCGAATAGGTGTCACCCAGAACGAACGAGTGGTAGCGCCGGGTAAAATCCGGCTGGCCCATTGAGAACCACGTCTTGCCATCATAATCACTCGGGCTGTTCATGCGTGCCTGTTCATATCGTCCGAACAGCGAGTTCTTTTGGCTCTGCTGGTAATCCACTCTGCCCATGATGATCTGCTCATCCAAATTGTTTTTCCTGGAGAATTGGATTCTGCCGCATGGATCGTCGGTGATGGGATTCTGTTTCACCACGTTCAATGCCACCGGCGAGAACAGTGCCGGATTGATCCGATTGTCGACAAAGGGAGCCTTTAAGGTGATCTGCCGGCCGTTGTTGCACTGCGGGGAAGCGATGGTCGTGAAGTCACCGGCAACCATTTGCGGCGTCGGGATGAAATTAATAATGGTGGCCGGCTGTGAGCGTACAACTGTTGCCTGGTCGCCGCCGAAGAAAAACAGCTTGTTCTTTATAATCGGTCCGCCCAGGACGCCGCCGAATTGATTGCGTTTGAGGCCGTCTCTCTCCGCTGCGAAAGCATTGCGGGCATTAAAAATTCTGTTTCGCACGTATTCGAATGCATCGCCGTGAAACTCGTTGGTGCCCGATTTCGTGACCGCGTTGACGGCGCCTCCTGAGTGTTGGCCGTACTGGGCCGGTACTGAACTGGTTTCAACCTTGAACTCTTGCAGAGCATCCGGAAAGGGCAGTGGGAAATTGAAATTGGTGTATGGATCGTTATGCGATGCACCGTCCAACAGGTACGTCAGACCATTGTTCAATCCACCGGCGACGGAAATGATATCGGTGGGATAACCCCGGTTCGTACCAAACGTCCCTCCACCAACGGCGTTACCTGAAATAACAATCAATTGCTGCACATTGCGCGCCTGGAGCGGCAACTCCACCACGCGGACATTGTCGATGAACGATTCCGGTTTGCACAAAAGTCCGGAAGCCCGTAAGGGCCGCTTCCACTTTGTACGGACCGATCGGCAGCTCTGTTAGTGTGTAAGTGCCCATTTCATTCGTCACGGTACTCCGCGCAAGACCTGTTGCGATTTGTGTTGCCGTCACCTGGACCCCAGGCAACAACGCGCCGCTTTGATCCTTTACCGTCCCGCTGATCTGCGCGGTGGACTGGGCCCAGAGGGCGCTTGAAGTCGGGAACACAAACAGAAATCCAAGGAGTATTCTCCAAACAAGTCGTCTCATCTGCATTCCTCCATTTAGGACCTTCGTCAGAGCCTTCAGCCGTTATTAAGGTTGTTCTGCAAAAGTGCAAAGTCAAAACTTGTTGCAAGTTGTGTGGGTTGTTGCGGATTGTGCGGGCAGTCGTTTGACAAAGACGTGAGTGTGGTATTAACTCTGCGTCGATCTCGATGCCGAGGAGGCCTTGTGAAACGCTTTCCTGCTCTCTTGTTCCTGTTCGCGGCAGTGCTGTGGGTTAGTCTCCCTGCTCGCGCCCAGACGACGGATTTCTATGGGGAATGGGCGAACCGATGTACGGAAGACTACATTGCGCGATGCGGCATGGGAGAGCAATTAGGAGACTATCTCGGCGTTCCGCTGAATGCCGCGGGCCGCATGCGCGCGGAAACCAGCGATGTTGCCGAATGGGGCCTGCCGGAATTTCAGTGCCGGCCGCATCCATCTCCTTACCAATGGCGGGCTGCTAACGGCATGCGGATTACGAAAGAGATCAATCCGATTTCCCGGGAGTTGA
>QHXC01000450.1 GCA_003222815.1 Acidobacteriota bacterium
GATCCCGAAAAGTACAGCTTCATCATCCACGGTTTGGTGGAACGTCCGCTGGCATTCACCATGGAGGATCTGAAGCGCCTGCCTTCCGTCTCCATGATTCGGTTTCTCGAGTGCCTGGGAAATACGGGCCCGCGGCGCCATGTCAGCGAAGGAAAGAACTCGCCTCCGGTGACAGTCCAGTACACGCACGGCATCATGAGCTGCAACGAATGGGGCGGTGTGCCGCTGTCGGTGCTGCTCAAAGAAGTCGGCGTGAAGAAAGAAGCCAGTTGGGTGGTTGCCGAGGGAGCGGACGGAAGCAAGTACACCTACTGCATTCCTTTGACGAAAGCCATGGATGACTGCATGGTGGCCTACCTGCAAAATGGCGAGCCGTTGCGGCAGGAACAAGGTTTTCCGGCGCGGTTGTTCGTCCCCGGCTTTGGAGCCAACCACAGCGTGAAGTGGCTGCGGCGCCTCATGATTACGGATGAGCCCTACATGACGTGGGATCAAAGCGTGCACCACGCCGCGGCGCGCGTGGACCTGGGTAACAAGTCGCGCTGGTTCAATTTCGTGTGGCCGCCGAAATCGGTGATCACACGTCCGTCGGCCGGACTCAAGCTGAACGCGCCTGGCTATTACGAGATTACCGGCCTGGCATGGTCGGGTTGGGGTAAGGTCCGCAAAGTAGACGTATCCGTCGATGGGGGCAAGTCCTGGAAAGAAGCAAAGCTCCAGGATCCAATCCTTCCTATGGCGCATACCCGGTTTAACTTCGACTGGACCTGGAACGGAGAAGAAACGGTGATCATGTCCCGGTGCACCGATGACCAGGGCGAAGTCCAACCGACGCTCGCCGAGTTGAATCGGAACTGGGGCCGCACCGAGAAGGATCGCCTGGAACCGATCAGCAACACTCACTACTGGAATGCAATTCAACCGTGGAAGATTGCGAAGGATGGGAGCATAACCGATGTGCTATTCGCTTAGATTCCTCGTGATATTGATCCTGCTGGCAACTCCCAGAGTGGGGCTGGCGCAACGCGCCTATAGCAATATAGGCCGGACACCGAGCCAGGAAGAAATCCAGAGTCTGGGCGTGATCGTCGACCCGTTAGGAAAAAACCTTCCTGCGGGGAAGGGAACTGCAAAAGAAGGCGCGGAGCTATACGCCAAGCAATGCGCGGCATGCCATGGGAAGACCGGGGAAGGTGGCGTGGCTGATCGTCTGGTAATGGGCAGCCCCGGCAACCCGCATCGCGGAATGTACACGGATCAAGACAGGCACCCGGTCGGCTTCTGGGCCTATGCGACTACAGTGTGGGACTACATCAACCGCGCCATGCCCGCCAATCGAGGTGGGACGCTGAAACCCGACGAAGTCTACGCGCTGACCGCGTATCTGCTCTACATGAACGGGATCATTCAGGAAACCGACGTCATGGACGCCCAGAGCCTGCCGAAGGTCCGGATGCCCAACCGGGATGGCTTCGTACCGGCGATGCCGGCTTGGCCGCCGATCCCCAAAAAACCCAGTTGGTATTGATCCTCTCGAGCGCCTTGCAAATGATGCGCGCCAGCTCAGGATGAATCCGATCCGCGACGCTCATAATTAAGAACCGACTTTGGGGCGTTATCTCGGAACACCTTGATTGAAAGGACCGACCAAAAGCACCTTTACGGTTTCGCGTTATTCGACCAAGTGGATTATTGCACGGGATACTGCGTATAGCCTCGGCGGTGGATCACTTTGTATTTGCCGTTGCGAGTCGTAACGGTGATCGTTCGGAATGTCGCTGCTTCAGCTCGATTATTCGATACGTAACCCAACACATATTGATAGCGTGCTTGTTCGACAATGCGATTGAATGCAGTTTCTATGGATTTCGTGGAAGTTCCCGGATATACGTCTCCGCCGGTCGATGCGGCGTAATCGCTTAACGCTTTGAACGAACCGAACGTACCGAAAGCCGCCGAGACTCCATATACCTCAATCTGTTTTAGCAAAAGCAGCGTCCTGTTTTGATCGAAGCGAATTTCGTTCGGACCCACGATCGTTCCATCAGAAACCACCAAGATGATTTTCCGATGATCGGTCGGCTGGTTTTCGAGCGCCATCGCGGCTTCGTGGATCGCATCGTTTAAAACACCGCCGACTCTCGGATTCACTTCGTTTTGGTGTCCAAAGGAAAGAACGTTCAAGATGGATCGAAAGAAGCGTCCGCCTTTCTCGCCGACGATGTCCGCTCTTTCAGTGGGGCGCGTTTCCGCAAATTGTTTGATCACGTCGAGACTCTTTTCAATAACGGCTGGATCGTTTGTGAAGTCCGCTAGCTTATGGACCGCGCTGTCATATCGGAATGTCGCCATCTGGTCCTTAGCTGTGAAGCCGGCAGTCAGGGCGACAAATACTGGTGGAGCGAATGGCGGGTAAAGCATCTTCGATTTCGTCCCGCTCATTCCGTCATCAATCACGATCGCCGCAGACAGAGGCCACGGATCCACATCGAAACTTTCGACGGTCTGCGGCTTGTTGTCTTCAAGAACGACGAAATCTTCTTTCGAGAGACCGGTGATGAGCTTGCCCCCGGAATCGCGAACCGTGACCGGTACAACGACCAGATCGACACGCGCACGGATCTGACTGCGCGCAGATGCGGCAAACGCAAGGACGACAATAAGAATGAGAAACTGGAAACGGGCGGATGAAAGGCCGATCGTCATAGGTTTAGTCTTACATCGGCGGTTAGACGAGAAAACAGAATTCGTGATGTTTCGAGTTACCGCGTCTTCACCCTTCAAATGAGTTTCTTCTCGTACTCTTTCTGCGATGGTCTATCCTAATGAAACTGTGAGGTAAAGATGACTGATCTTGAGTTGCTTTCGAACCGGCTGCGAACTCTCGAAAACCGCTTCCGCCGGATCAAAACTTTGGCAGTGATCGCTTGCATCGTAGTTGCGGCGCTAGGAATCATGGGCCAGGTGCAGCGTCTCCCCGGGGAAGTCCTGCCTAGTGGGCGACTGAGAGTCGAAACTCAACCCATACGCAACGCCACTGTGGAAGCCGAACTCCGCTCGCAGCATTTCGTCCTCGTCGATGGAACCGGTAAAGAACGCGCCTCGCTCGTTGCCGACACCGCCGGTTCGGTTTTCTTGGTGATGTTCGATGCTGCCGGAAAGACTCGCGCGAACCTTTCCGTCAGCAACGACGGGCCAAGCCTGGTCTTCTATGATCCGTCAGGGCAAGCGCGCATGGCTTTGGGTAGCACCACGCTGGTCGGCTCGCATGTCAATGACAATGGGGTTGCGGAAAGAGCGCCTTCTTCGTCGATCGTGCTGTTCGACAGGGCCGGAAAGTTGCTCTTCCGTACGCCCTAAGGCCTTGGCTGCTGGAGATTCGACCCGACGGCAAGTGCCTTCGGTTTTGTGACTTCAAACTCAGCCTGTAGTTTCACTCTTGATCGATTCTCCGCACGGTGGTCAGTGGTTTGGCATTCGACGCTTCAGCGA
>QHXC01000451.1 GCA_003222815.1 Acidobacteriota bacterium
TAGAAGAGAGGTCGAGACGTTCCTTAACGCGGGAGTACGCGCGCTCAAAGACGGACAGCAGCGCCTCCTTAAACGCCTTGGGATTGACATTGGTTTCTTGTTTCGAGAAGAGGTTTCGTTTCTTCGTGGCGTGGAAGCGTTGCGGGCTTCCGACCCGTTGCTCGCGAATTATTTGCTAGCAACGCGTCGAGGGTGGTCCGAACAATTCGTGCTTGCCCGCAATGATCTCCACTCGCATTGGACTTTGCCTCGCGTCGAATATCCTCGCGCAGCGAACGGCGACGTAAGTATGCGGGAGCCTACCATTGCTGGCCTACCCGTCTCGAATTTCGTGACGAATATGCTCGATCACCTGCTGTGTTTTGTAGAAGACACGACAGTGTACGCCTTGGCGGCACGTCTACCGCAATCCATCACCTTGCGAGAAATTCCGCTTGGCGACCGCCGACCTGAGATTCCCGAACGCTTTAGGATCAGCTTGCTCGCTGGGGGCAATCCGCCCTGGGAGTTGACGTATCACGTGCAACGATTTGAAGAGACATAGACATAACGTGAATGAGCTGAGCCAAATTGAATGCCTGCCGGAACCGGGGCTGCAGGCGTTTAATTCTGCCATTTCCCATCGCAAACCGGTCCAAGACCGCGCCCGACAATCCTCGAAAGTCGCCAAGCTTCTATGTATATCGACCAAATGAAATAGGCCGCCACTGACGTTCGCTTCAGGCGTCCTATTTATTCTGAGGCGGGCGCGTTGAAGGGGTCGACGAATGGGCTCCTGTCCAGGCCGCAGCACAAAAGACCAGCAAATTAGCTACAACGACCGGAGCTGCATGCAAGAAGGCTCCGTAAATCGTCCACATCAACGCCCCAATCATTTGAATGCGTCTTAGTACGTCGCCGCGTCTGCAGAAATAAGACAAGACGAAGACGATAGTGGCCTCCCAGCCGAGATAATTCACCATGCCGACACTCTCTCACGCGACCGCATCGCGGGGAATCGATGACATTCCCCAGATAGTGACGCGATCGGTGCGAGCTTTTTCCCACTCATGCAATGTCAAATGATACGACTCGAAAAACGCTCGAATTTCCCCTGAGCGCCAGCCGACGATTTGCTCGAGAATCGGGACGAGGATGCTGAACGCATTGTCGCTCAACACAGTGCTCTTGGCGATTCGAGCAAGTAGGCGATTTTCGGATACCGCAATCGTAAACCCATCGCGGTTGTTTACATGGAGCATCACGTGAACGTCAGAACTGCCATCACCGACGTAGATCGTTCTTTCCGGCGCCGTCCCAAGTGCTCGCTCAAGTTCCTCGACCACTGCCACCTTACCGTAACCTGCCGGCACGCGACGGATCGATCGCACTTCGCCCGAATCCGGGTCGTAGTCGAATTCGGTTCCGAAGATATGGTCAGCGGAAATGATGCCTCCCAGCGCCGCTTGAATCAGTTCCTTAGGCGCCGCCGAAATGACGAAGAAAGAAAACCGATAGCCGTTGAGCCCCCTGTCGAGGAAGTCCATCAGCACTGGGATGTCACTGCGCAAGCATACGCGTTGGCCCGCTTCCACCAAGTGCCGCTGTCGAACGCCGCGAAACTCCGGATCGTGGCGAATTAGGTACGCGAGTTCGCCACCCTGTTGAACAAGACTGATGGCGGCAAGCCCTTGAACCTTTTCCCCAAAATCCGAAATGCCTATCAGGTCGCTGAGTATCTGACCAGAATCGTTGAAGCTCAAGGTTTGGTCAAAGTCTGATACCAATAAAAAATGTCTGTTGGATGTCATTATTGGGACCTCATTGGGACCTCGTGCCTATCGCAAAAAAACAAGCTTCGGACCGGACTGTGAAACCTTGGGAGTTCCTGCTCTCGCAGCGCGTTCCGCCTCGCGACCGGAGCGAAGAGTGTGGGATTACCCTGCGAACAGTGATCTCGTCCATGTCACGACATGAAGCAAGCAGGGGGCCATCGCTGGCAGCTGCGAGGGCGTGCTCCTGAAAGAATGGCCCTCCTTACAGTTAACGTAAACGGGCGGTCTTTGCGGCGAACCGCGTTTCTTTGGGATCCTACATTTTTGACGCTTTGAAATGCTTGCTGCTACAGATGTGAAGGAAGCACGAGCTGGCGTTCAGATCCGGACCAGGGGTAAAAGTGTGAATGTTCCCGCCGAATCGTTGTTGATGTACCGCCTGAAGCAGCTTTTACGAGCCGGCGTAGCGGTGCGGTAACTTGATGCAACTTGGTACGGGCATGTTTGAATTGCATCTTGTGGCCACTCACTAGAGAGTACTGGTACTTGAATCCGGCGTGAAAACGTCGATTTGCCCCACACGATAGGTTTAAGGCGACTGCTCCGTCTCACGCGGAATCCTGCGGACATCGAGACAGCTCCGAAAAAGAAAAGCCGCATGCGCGCAATTACAGCTGGTCCCAACTGATGGCGAGAATTTTCGCCGTGGATGTGCTGGAATGTCCACGCTGCGGCGGCCGGATACGTATTCTGGCCGCTATTGAGGATCCGGCCGTCGCTCGCAAGATTCTCGACTGTCTCGGTCTGCCCTCGCGGCCACCCCCGGTCGCTCCCGCTCGCCGGAACCGACACCTCGAAATCGCCGAATTGTGACGGCCAAGCGGGACGCCTTCGCCGAGGTGTGCCTCTAACCCTTCCACTGTTTCGTCCCTGTACGACTATCCACCGTGTTTAAATTCCTGTGCGCCCGAAAAACGCCCCTGCACCCCGAAAGATACTATCCTCACGCCCGGATTCGGGTATTCCATCACTCCGGTCCCGAAATTCCCGGATCGGCCAGGGAGGGAAAACCGCGTTCATTTTTCCTATGCTTTGACGTGTAACCGGTGCCGCCCGCGGTTACATTGACATGGTCGACAGGATACGTTGTCACGGTACTGCGGAGATACTTGCTATCGCCGCAGCGCCGGACCCGCCGCCCCCGCTAAAACTGACCGTGGGAGGAGAGGTATAACCGGAACCGCCCGCGGTGACGTTGACATGGTCGACCGGGTAGACCCACGTACTCGTTGGGACAACACTGGCGGTCGCCGTGGCGCTGGTACATACGCCGCACCCCCCGCCTCCGCCGGTGAAGCTTACGGTAGGAGCCGAGGTGTAATGGTTTCCGCCGGAGGTCACGGTAACCGGACTGACGGGAAATCCGACCGTGGCTGTTGCTGTGGGATTGGAGGAGCCCCCCGAAAGATTGCCCGTTCCTCCTATAATCGAGACTGTGGGCGCGGATGTATATCCGCTTCCTCCGCTGGTTAGCGTTATCGACCGAAGGCGATAACCCGTGGTGGCAGTGACGAAAATGTTGTTGCAGTCCTGCAGACCGCCGTGCACCGGCCAAGCCGTAGTCGAACCGGGACTGACGTATATGGTGAGCGTAGAACTGAAAGTGGCCGCACTGTATCCACTGGTATCGTATCCAGGATAATCAACAAGGAAGCTGCTGGGGGTCTTATCATCCGCTGACCGCACGTACAGCGTTCCATATGCAGATTTGTTCCCGACATCATTGAAAGTAACGCTGGACTTC
>QHXC01000082.1:0-8931 GCA_003222815.1 Acidobacteriota bacterium
CGTGGATAAGAAGTCGCGCGAGCAGTTTGAAATTCGAACCCATAAGAGGCTGCTCGATATTCTCGAGCCCACGCCCCAAACGGTTGACGCACTAATGAAGCTGGATCTGCCGGCCGGCGTTGATGTGGAGATCAAGGCGTTTGGACGGGAACACGCGAAGTAGGAAATCGGTGATCTATGGTTAACGGATTATTGGGTAAAAAAATCGGAATGACCCAGCTTCTTGACAATGATGGGTCGATCGTCCCCGTGACTGTCATTCAGGCCGGTCCCTGCGTTGTGGTTCAGAAGAAGACGAAGCCGAAGGATGGCTACGACGCGGTGCAGCTCGGCTTCGTGGAGTTCGTCAAACCCAAAAGAGTGAACAGGCCGATGACCGGACATTTCAAGAAAGCCAACGTTGCTCCCGTGAAGTTTGTCCGTGAGATGGCAGTGCAGGACGGCAATGGCGCCAATCCTGGCGACAAGGTGATGGTTGACATCTTCGCTGAGGACGAGTTGGTTCACATCATCGGAACCAGCAAGGGACGCGGATTTGCCGGCTTTGTGAAGCGTCATCATTTCCGTGGCGGCCGAGCGACCCACGGATCTATGTTCCATCGCGCTCCAGGATCGATTGGCTCGTCCGCCTACCCCTCTCGCGTTCTGAAAGGGATGCGTATGGCCGGACACTTGGGAAATGCTCGCGTCACGGTGCAGAACCTGCGTGTGGCGCGCATCGATCAGGAGAACAATCTTCTCTTTGTGCGCGGAGCAGTGCCAGGACCGGCAGGTGCATATGTGGTCGTGGAGAAGTCGGGGAGATAGGGGAAGGAAATTTCGGATTGCGTATTTGGATTTGAGAAACGCTTGAATCGAACGGTACTCCAAATCCGCATTCCGAAATCCGAAATAGAAATCAATGGCAACGGTAGATGTCAAAAATCTGAATAACGAAGTCGTCGGCACGCTGGATCTGTCGGATGACGTCTTCAATGGCCCCATCAATAAGGGTCTCATGCACCAGGCCGTGAAGCAGTATCTCGCCAGCCAGCGCTTGGGAACGCACAAGACGAAAACGCGCGCTGAAGTTTCCGGCAGCGGCAGAAAACCATGGCGCCAGAAGGGCACGGGACGAGCGCGAGTAGGGGAAATTCGAAATCCGCTGTGGCGCAAAGGCGGCACGGTATTTGGCCCCCAGCCTCGCGATTACGAATACCACCTGCCACGAAAGATGTTTCGAGCCGCGCTGAAATCTGCTCTCGCGCTGAAGTTCAAGGAGAACCAGTTAAACGTCATTGAAGCTTTTGATCTTGAGAGCTACAAGACGAAGGCCTTTTCGCAAGCTCTTGCCAGACTCGGCTTCGACCGGAAGGTTCTGGTGATCCATCATCAGGAAAACCCGAATCTCCAGTTGGCCGCGCGGAATTTGAGTAAAGTTCAGCTTCTTGCGAATCTCCAAGTTACGCCCTACCACGTCTTGAACGCGAAGCACGTCGTGTTTTCCCGGGCGGCCATCCAGGCATTACAGGAGGTGCTGACAAAATGAGCACCGTGTACAGCGTCATCAAGCGTCCAATCATTACCGAAAAAGGACTCACGCTAAAAGAGAACGAGCGTACGCTCTGCTTCGAAGTCGACGACAAGGCGAGCAAGCAGCAGATTCAGGAAGCCGTCGAGCGGCTCTTCAAAGTGAAAGTGCAGCAAGTACGAACGATGGTTGTTCCAGGCAAAATGCGTCGCCGCGGCAAATACAGTGGATACCGTTCGGATTGGAAGAAGGCGTACGTCACGCTTCGCGAAGGCGAAAAAATGATCGAGTACGGGGAGAACATGTAATGGGAATCAAGACTTTCAGGCCAAAGACCCACTCGCTTCGTTTTAAGACAGTGATCGACTATAACTCGGAGGTCACAACCGACAAGCCATATAAGCCGCTCTTGGACCGTAAGAATCGAATCAACGGCCGCAACAATTATGGTCAAATCACGGTCCGGCATCGTGGTGGGGGCAACAAGAAGCACTATCGCGTTATCGATTTTCGGCGAGACAAAGTTGGGATTCCCGCAAAGGTCGAAACCATTGAATACGATCCGAATCGGTCAGCGTTTATCGCCCTGTTGAGCTACGCCGACGGGGAGCGCCGGTATATTCTGCAGCCGGTCGGGCTGAAGATCGGCATGTCTGTGGTGGCCGGGCCTGAAGCGGACATTCTCGTCGGCAACGCGCTGCCTCTGAAAAACATCCCTCTTGGCACGACGGTTCACAACATCGAACTTCGTCCTGGCAAGGGTGCCCAAATGGCGCGCAGCGCCGGTGCAGCCGCGCAGCTTGTCGCAAAAGAAGGTGGCTATGCGCACGTGAAGCTTCCTTCCGGGGAAGTGCGATTGGTCAATGTGTCATGAACCCGGTGGATCATCCGCATGGCGGCGGTGAAGGCCGAGTAAAGGGCTATCACCCCATGACGCCGTGGGGAGTTCCGACGCTCGGTTACAAGACGCGCAATAACAAACGAACCGATCAATTCATCGTGAAGAGGAAGAAGTAGCATGGCACGTTCAATCAAAAAGGGTCCATTCATTGACGACCACCTGATGAAGGCCATACTCGCCATGAATGCCCGGAACGAAAAGAAGATCCACAAGACGTGGTCGCGCCGATCGACGATCACTCCGGAAATGGTGGGCCATACCATTGCAGTGCATAACGGAAAGAAGTTCATCCCGGTTTACGTCACCGAGAATATGGTCGGTCACAAACTAGGAGAGTTTGCGCCGACGCGCACCTTCAAAGGTCATAGTGCGGGCGGCAGTGCCAAAGATAAAGCGATTACGCCGGCCGGAGGGCCGCCATCAGCGCCGGGTGCGCCAGCGCCAGCAGCGGGGCCGCCGAAATCCGCGGAATCTGCGCGTTGAGGACATCATGATTAGCAAAGCAACGGGCCGATTTATCCGGATGTCGCCGCAGAAGGCGCGTCTGGTCGTGGACCTGATTCGCGGTAAGAATGTGAGTGAGGCGCTGATGACTCTGAAATTCACGAATAAGAGAGCCACGTTCGAGATTGAAAAAGTCGTGAAATCCGCGGTGGCAAACGCGACGCAGAAAAACGAAAACATCGACGTTGACGATTTGTTTGTCGAAAAATGTTTTATCAATGAGGGTCCGCGGCAGAAACGGATTCGTCCGGCACCGATGGGCCGGGCGTACCGCTACCAGCGTCGCACCTCTCATATAACCATCGAACTTGGAGAGAAGGAGTAATGGGACAGAAAACACATCCGTACGGATTCCGGCTAGGGATTACCAAACCTTGGCGCTCCCGCTGGTTCGCCAAGCGTGACTACAGCCGTTTGCTTCATGAAGATTTGAAGCTGAAGCGTGATCTGAAGAAGCAGTTGGCTCACGCCGGTGTGAGCAACATCGAGGTCGAGCGGATGGCGAACAAGCTTCGCATCACGATCTACACGTCGCGCCCGGGCATTATCATCGGCCGGAAAGGCGCCGAGATCGACAAGCTTAAAGCTGACGTTCAGAAGCGGACGAATCGCGAGGTCTACATCAATATTCAAGAAATTCATCGTCCTGAGCTGGATGCTCAACTTGTGGCTGAATCCATCGGCATGCAGTTGGAAAAACGAATCGCTTTCAGACGCGCGATGAGAAAGTCCGTGGATTCCGCTCTTCGCTTCGGCGCCAAAGGAATCAAAGTTCGCGTCAGCGGCCGCTTGAACGGCGCGGAAATCGCGCGGTCCGAATGGTACCTGCAGGGCCGGCTCCCTCTGCATACACTGCGCGCCGACGTGGATTACGGGTTTGCCCAGGCCTACACAACGTACGGAGTTATTGGAATCAAGTGCTGGATCTATAAGGGCGAGATCCTGCCCAGCAGAGCGCCACAGGGTCCGGTGGCGGCGAGCATATGATTTCGAATTGCGAATTTCGAATTGCGAATTTGGGCGCACGCGACCTTCAAATTCGAAATTCGAATTTCGAAATTCGGAGTGGGGTTCCTCATGTTGATGCCAAAGAAAGTGAAGTACCGCAAGCAACAGCGCGGCCGGATGAAGGGCAAAGCCTGGCGTGGCTCGACGCTCGAGTTCGGTGATTTCGGGTTGAAGACACTCGATGCGGCGTGGATCACGGATCGCCAGATTGAGGCGGGCCGAATCGCCATCACAAGATTCGTTAAACGGGGAGGTAAAGTGTGGATTCGCATCTTTCCAGACAAGCCCGTGACAAAAAAGCCCGCAGAGACCCGAATGGGTAAAGGCAAAGGCGCACCCGAATACTGGGTGGCTGTCGTGAAGCCAGGACGCATCATTTATGAGATGGAAGGCGTGCCGGAGTCTGTAGCCCGCGAGGCTATGCGCTTGGCCGCCCAAAAGTTGCCGGTGCATACAAAATTCGTAATGCGCCTTGAAAGGGAAGGCGAGAAGTGAAATCCGCAGATCGGGTAAGGAAACTCCGCGACATGTCGCTTGATGAACTGCAGCGGCAAGAAGCCGAAATGAACGAACAAACGTTTAAGCTTCGGTTTCAATGGGCCCTGGGCCAGACCGAGTCGCTAAAAAAGCTGAGAGAGCTTCGAAAGGATCGGGCGCGCTTGTTGACGATCCTTAAGGAAAGGGAAAGCGCGTAATGATTCAGAAGCCAGAAGCCGGAAGCAGAGGGCGGAAGCCCGAAAGAAATCCGGAGAGCCACAGCAGTACGAAGCAAAGAGAAATTGAGTCGAAGTCAGTCGGACAGGTTTTCGGAGCTGGAAAAATTCTTCTGGCTTCTGACTTCTGGCTGCCGGCTTCCTGGGGGCAGTGATGGCAGAAGAAAGACCAACTACGGAGCAGCACACGCGGCACCACCAGGAAAAGGTCGGCATCGTGACCAGCACGAAGATGCAGAAAACCATTGTCGTGGAAGTGCATCGGCGCGTTCAGCATCCCGTTTATAAACGAATCGTCACGAAGCGCTCGAAGTTCATGGCTCACGATGAGCATGGAAACGCGCATGAGGGAGATATGGTTCGAATTGTCGAGAGCCGCCCACTCAGCAAGAACAAACGCTGGAGCCTCAAAGAGGTCCTCCGGGCTGCGCCCACAGGAGTCTAAGAGCTATGCCTGTCCAAATGAGAACCATTCTCGAAGTGGCTGACAATTCGGGAGCCAAGAGACTCGCGTGCATTCTACCGATCGGCGGTTCGACAGGTCTGAAGGCCGGTTTGGGTGACATCGTCACCGCCTCGGTTAAGGAAGCCAGCCCGGACAGTAACGTGAAAAAGGGTTCCGTGGTGAAGTGCGTGATTGTCCGCACGCGCAAGGAGACCAGGCGAAAGGACGGCACCTATATCCGCTTTGATCAGAATGCGGCCGTGCTGATCAATGACGATCACGAACCCATTGGAACTCGCGTTTTCGGACCGGTTGCGCGCGAGCTGCGCGACAAGAGATTTATGAAGATTGTCTCGCTTGCTCCAGAGGTGATTTAGATGCCTGCAATTCCTCCAATCAAGAAGAATGACGAAGTTTTCATCCTGCGTGGGAAAGATCGCGGCAAAACGGGCCGTGTGCTGATCGTCATCCCGAAGGAACAGAAGATCGTGGTCGAAGGTGTTCAGATGATCAAACGCCACACGCGTCCAAATCCGCAGCGCATACTCGCTGATAACCGGCGCGTCCGGGTGTGCAAGAAGTGTGGGAGCACACTAGAATGATTTCGGAATTCGGACTAGGAGAATCGAAGTGAGCAAGAAAGAACCGAAGAAAGGCAAGGCACCGAAGGGAGCGCGGGAAGCTGCTCCCAAAGAGGCCGCGCCGAAAGAGAAGAAGCCCAAAGGCCCGCAAGAACCGAGCCGGATCAAGGTGCGATATGGAAAAGAAGTCGTTCCGGCGCTGATGAAGCATTTTAACTATACCAACATTATGGCGGTGCCGAAGCTCGAAAAGATCGTGATCAATATGGGCCTGGGCGAAGCCGTAGCCAACGCGAAGATTCTCGATATCGCTACCGACGAATTGGGAAGAATTGCCGGTCAACGCCCAATTGTTACGAAGGCGAAGAAGTCCATTGCCAATTTCAAACTGCGGCAAAACATGCCGATTGGGGCGGCGGTCACGCTGCGGGGCGAGAGGATGTTCGAATTCTTCGACCGCCTGACGAATGTGGTTCTGCCGCGGGTTCGCGACTTCCGCGGTGTCTCGACGAAGTCTTTTGACGGCCGCGGAAATTACACCTTGG
Organism: Acidobacteriota bacterium; assembly: GCA_003222815.1. Classification (GTDB taxonomy): domain Bacteria; phylum Acidobacteriota; class Terriglobia; order 20CM-2-55-15; family 20CM-2-55-15; genus 20CM-2-55-15. The sequence goes on from QHXC01000082.1 coordinate 6,208, forward strand.
GCTTGCGCGATCAGTTGATCTTTCCGGAAATTGACTATGCCAAGGTGGACAAGATTCGCGGGATGAACGTAACGATTGTCACGACGGCCAGAACCGATGACGAGGCAAGGGAATTGCTGAAGCAGTTGGGGATGCCGTTTAGGCAGCAAATCTGAGGAGTATTGATGGCTCGAACTTCGGCCGTTGCTAAAGAAGCAAAGAAAAAGAAATTTGCCGTCCGCTACCACAGCCGCTGCAAGCGTTGTGGTAGGCCGCGAGGTTTCCTTAGAAAATTCCAGCTCTGCCGAATCTGTTTCCGGCAGTTGTCGCTCCAGGGAGAGGTACCCGGAGTGACTAAGAGTAGCTGGTGAGAGATTTCAAAATCGAGGTTCTGAGATGACCGATCCGATTGCAGATATGTTAACCCGGGTCCGGAATGCGGTTCAAGGCAAGCATCAAAAGGTTGAAATGCCTGCTTCGAGACTGAAGATTGAGATCGCAAAGATCCTCAAGGAAGAGGGCTATATTTCCCATTACAAAATGAGCGAGGAAGGCGGAAAGAGCCATCTGACTCTCTTTTTGAAGTTCGGCCCGAAAGGTGAACGGGTGATTTCGAGCATCGAACGCGTCAGCCGGCCAGGTTGCCGCGTGTACGTTTCGAAAAACGAGATTACGAAAGTACTCGGTGGTCTGGGCATTAGTATTCTAACGACGTCGCACGGCGTCATGACGGGCAAGCAAGCCCGCAAGCAGGGTTTCGGCGGCGAACTGCTTTGCAACATTTATTAAGCCACTGGCGGCGGATCGGACGGCGAGTAGAGAGAAAAGTACGTTGAAGCAAATGCCGTTCGGTGGGTCCCAGATAAAGAGGAAATAACGTGTCGAGAATTGGTAGACAACCTATTCCTGTGCCGGACAAGGTGAACATCGAGATAAAACCGGATACAGTTGTGGTTACCGGACCTAAGGGATCGGTGACGAATCCCATTCCTCCGGGCATCAAGTTCGAGCAGAAGGACAAACAAGTGGTCGCCATCCGGCAGGACGACAGTGGTCCGCAGAAGGCATATCACGGCCTGGCGCGCGCGCTTGTCGCGAATGCTGTGAAGGGCGTGACCGTAGGGTTCACTAAGGAACTGGAGATTGTCGGTGTTGGATTCCGCGCGGAGTCGAAGAAGAATTCGGTTGTCTTTACTCTCGGTTTTTCGCATCCAATCGAGTATCCGCTGCCGCCGGGAATCAATATCACCGTTGATAAACAGACGAAACTCGTCGTCGCCGGCCCGGTACGTCGGCGAAGTTCTGAAGAAGAAAGCCGGAAAGGCCGGAGGTAAATAGGTATGCCGAAGCTGGCTTCAAATGAAGTGCGACTGCGGATTCATCAGAGGATCCGCAAGACCCTGAACGGGACGCCTGTTCGTCCGCGGCTGGCGGTCTTTCGGAGCAATAAACACATCTATGCACAGGTCATCGACGATGCGAAGGGCACGACGTTAACGGCGGCATCTTCTTTGGAAGCTGACGCGAAAAAAGACCTGAAGAACGGCGGAAACGTGGCTGCCGCGAAGGCCGTCGGCAAGCTGGTGGCGCAACGCGCGAAAGCGAGGGGAATCGACGCGGTGCTCTTCGATCGCGGCGGATATCTGTATCATGGCAGAGTGAAAGCGCTGGCGGAAGCCGCGCGAGAGGCGGGGTTGAAATTTTGAACACCCAACGAATTGATCCCTTACAACTTCAACTGAAAGATACCGTAGTTTCGATCAATCGTGTGACGAAGGTTGTGAAGGGTGGTAAAAACCTGAGTTTTAGTGCGCTGGTCGTTGTGGGCGACGAAGGCGGACATGTTGGATACGGCAACGGAAAAGCGAAAGAAGTGCCGCAGGCCATACGTAAAGCCATAGAGGCGGCCAAGAAGAATCTGATCCGGGTACCGATTACCAATAACACAATTCCGCACCAGGTGATCGGGCTCTTTGGGTCCGGGCGCGTGCTGTTAAAGCCCGCGGTTGAAGGAACGGGCATCATTGCCGGCGGCGCCGTCCGTGCGGTCATGCAGGCCGCAGGCGTGTCCAACATTCTGACGAAATCGATCGGGACTTCGAACCCTCACAATGTGATCAAGGCAACGTTCGAGGGTTTGCGAAGCCTGAAGGATCCTCAGGAAGTGGCGCGTCTACGCGAGAAATCGTTGGAAGAGATTTTGGGGTAAAGCGCGGGGGGACGACACTAAGGATTCGCTTAAGAATAATTGCGCAGACGATCATGGCTAAGCCATCACCGCGAACCTTTTATTTTTGTGTCAATCCTGAGGGAATAGTCATGGCAGAAACGAAGGTCAAGATTCAGTATTACCGGAGCGCAATCGGTTTCAACGAGAAGCAGAAGCTGATTGTAAAGGGATTGGGGTTCAACAAATTGAACACAACTCGAGAACTTGTGGATACGCCCGCAATTCGTGGCATGATCGCGAAGGTGCCGCATCTGGTGCGGATCGTGGAGAAGTAAATACGGAGTTCGATGATGTCTGGAATTCATGATCTAAAACCGGATCCGGGTTCGACACACAAGACCAAAAGAATCGGGCGCGGTCCGGGCTCGGGGCATGGGAAGACGGCGGGACGTGGCAGCAAGGGCATGTGGTCCCGCTCGGGAAGCCATCAGAAGCGGGGATTTGAAGGCGGCCAGATGCCGTTGCATCGCCGTCTGCCGAAACGGGGGTTCACGAACGCTCTCTTTAAAAAGACA
>QHXC01000082.1:8994-34035 GCA_003222815.1 Acidobacteriota bacterium
GCACATTATTACACTGAGGGCGCGCGGGAAAAGATCACAAAGGCAGGAGGTACCTGCGAGGTAATAAGCCTGTGATTGAAGCAGTCCAAAACATCTTCAACATACCCGACCTGAGAAAGCGGATCGTGTTTATGCTCGCGCTCCTGGCCGTGTATAGGATTGGGGCACACATCCCGACGCCAGGGATCGATTCTGCGGCGCTCGAGCAGTTTTTCACACAAAGCGCCGGATCGTTTTTGGGATTCCTGGATCTGTTCTCCGGCGGAAACTTCCGGCGGCTGACGGTCTTTGCCTTGGGAATCATGCCGTACATCACGGCATCGATCATCCTGCAGTTGCTCACGGTCGTCTGGCCTTACCTGGAAAAACTTTCCAAGGAAGGGGAACTGGGGCGCCGCAAGATCACAACCTACACGCGCTACCTCACGGTGGTCCTGAGCGCTGTCCAGTCCGCCGGTATTGCGGTCGCGCTACAGCGGCAGGGCCAGTTCGTTGTGAATCCCGGTCTGGGCTTCACTCTGATGACGATGCTCACTCTTACCACAGGAACCGCGTTCATCATGTGGCTCGGCGAGCAGATTACCGAGCGTGGTATCGGCAACGGTATGTCGCTGATCATCTTTGCCGGGATTGTAGTCGGCTTGCCGAGGGGAATTGCCGACATCTATGAAAAAGTGAACACCAACGAGTGGTCGGTGCTCCAACTGCTCATTGTCGTTGCGATGATGGTTGCGGTGGTCGCCTTCATCGTGTTGGTGGAACGAGGTCAGCGCCGCATTACTGTCCAGTACGCGAAGCGTGTCGTTGGACGCCGCGTGCTCGGCGGCCAATCGACGCACCTTCCGCTGCGCGTGAATACGGGTGGCGTCATCCCGGTGATCTTCGCTTCATCGATTCTGACGTTCCCACAGACGTTCGGCCTGGTTGCACAGGACAACCGCTACCTGCGAGCCATTACCGACGCGTTGCGCTGGGGCGAGCCGCTGTACAACCTGCTTTATGTGATCGGCATCATTTTCTTCTGCTACTTCTATACATCGATCATTTTCAATCCGAATGAAGTCGCCGATAACATGCGGAAGTACGGGGGATTCATTCCCGGAATTCGACCTGGAAAGCGTACCGCCGAGTACGTGAATTCGATTCTGACCCGAATCACTCTGGTTGGCGCTCTGTATTTGGCGCTGATCGCGATTATCCCGGAATTTCTTTATACCGGCTTCCATGTTCAGAACCTTCCGTTTGTCGGGCCCAGGCTGGACGCGACTTTACCGCAGTGGTTTACGCAGGGACTTCGGGTGAACTTCTACTTTGGCGGCACGTCGCTGTTGATTGTCGTCGGCGTGGCAATGGATACTATTCAGATGGTCGAGTCGCAGTTGATCATGCGTCACTATGACGGTTTCCTGAAAAAGAGCCGCATCCGCGGGAGGCGGGGTTAATGGGTCGTAAGATTGTGATCTTGTTGGGGCACCCCGGCGCCGGCAAGGGTACTCAGTCACGAGCGGTCGTGCGCCGACTCGGCATCCCGCACATTTCCACCGGAGACATGCTTCGCGAGGCCGTCGCCAGCAATACGTCATTCGGACGGGAAGCCAAGCAGAAAATGGACGCCGGCGAACTGGTCAGTGACGAGATTGTTAACGGTATCGTTGCCGAGCGGATCCAGCAGGAAGATTGCAAGAAAGGATTCATTCTCGATGGTTATCCGCGGACGGTTCAGCAGGCTGAAGCGTTCAGTTCCGAAATCACCAAGGACGACCAGCTTTTCGTTATTGAAATCAGCGCGGAGGCCGAAGGCCTGATAAACCGGTTGGTCGGCCGCTTGATGTGCTCCAATTGCGGCGCGATCTACAACGTTCAGAGCCGGACCCCGAAACTCGAAGGCATTTGCGATGATTGCGGCGTGAAGCTTGTCCGCCGCTCCGATGACCGCGAAGATTTGATTCGGGAGCGTTTTCGGACCTATCAGGAGGAAACGTATCCTTTAGTGAAGTTCTACAAGGATCTGGGCGTGTATTACCAGGTCGACGGCATGAGGCCTATCGAAGAGGTAACACGAAAAATTCTATCGATCATTGATAACGGTGAAGCCCTCACGCCGACCCCTAAGGGAGGAAAGCAGTCGTTTGCCTAAAGAAGACGCCATCGAAGTCATAGCAACAGTTATCGAGCCCTTGCCAAACGCGATGTTTCGCGTCGAGCTGGAAAATAAACACCAGGTGCTCGCTCATATTTCGGGGAAAATGCGCAAGAATTTTATTCGCATCCTTCCGGGAGACAAGGTGTCGGTCGAACTTTCACCGTACGATCTGACCCGAGGGCGTATCGTGTATCGGTATAAATAAATTGCGAGTTTCGAATTGCGAATTTCCAATTGGGATTTGTCTTTATGAAAGTTAGAGCATCAGTCCGAAAAATTTGTGACAAGTGCAAGATTGTGCATCGTAAGCGAGTTGTGCGCGTGATTTGTGTCAACACCAAGCACAAGCAGCGCCAGGGTTAAATTCGCAATTCGAATTTCGAAATCGTTTCCGGAGGTTTTTAAATGGCACGTATCGCGGGTGTGGATCTTCCGCCGAATAAGCGAGTCGAGATCGGCCTCACGTACATTTACGGCATTGGACGTTCTCAGGCCAATAACATTCTCAATGCCGCCGGCGTGAACCTTGACACCAAAATTCGCGAGTTGAACGATGACGAGATCAACAAGATCCGAAAGATCATCGAAGAGCAGTACCGGGTCGAAGGCGACCTTCGCAAGGAGATCTCGTTCAACATCAAGCGGCTGATGGAAGTGAGCGCCTATCGTGGCTTGCGCCACCGCCGCGGGTTGCCGACTCGCGGCCAGCGCACGCACACGAACGCGCGCACACGGAAAGGCCCGCGGCGCGGCGCGATTGCCGTTCGCAGAAAGGCGACGGCAAAGACATAGTTTTTATTTCGGATTGCGGATTTGTAGAAACGCTCAATCAAGCTGTCCTCCAAAATCCGCAATCCGCAATCGGAGTGATAGATGGCTCAGCCCAAAAAGAAAGGCGCAAAGAAGAAGGAAAAAAAGATCGTGCCGAGCGGTGTGGCACACATTCAGGCCACGTTCAACAATACCGTCGTCACGATCGCTGACATGGAAGGCAACGTTGTTTGCTGGTCGAGCGCCGGCTCCCTTGGCTTCAAAGGGTCACGAAAGGGAACACCGTTCGCTGCGCAGCAGGCGGCCATGACGGCGGGGAATCGGGCGCGCGAAGCAGGCATGCGGACACTCGAAGTGAGCGTGAAGGGACCAGGGTCCGGCCGCGATTCGGCCATACGGGCTCTGCAGACTGCCGGCCTCGAAGTTCGCGCGATTCGCGATGTTACTCCCATCCCCCATAACGGGTGCCGTCCACCAAAAAGAAGGAGAGTTTAATTCTCAAGGAGATGCAGCTTGGCTAGATACATTGGACCGGTATGCAGGTTGTGCCGGAGAGAGGGAATGAAGCTCTTCCTGAAGGGAGAACGCTGCTTCAAGCCTTCCTGCGGGATCGAAAAGCGAAACTTCGCGCCCGGCCAGCACGGACGCGATCGAAAGGCAAAGATCATCGGATACGGGCTCCAGCTTCGCGAAAAGCAAAAGGTGAAGCGCATCTACGGAGTTCTTGAGAACCAATTCCGATCCTATTTTGAGCGTGCCGTCCGTCAGAAGGGCGTTACCGGCGAGAACCTGCTGGCGCAGCTTGAGCGGCGTTTGGACAACGTGCTTGTGCGCCTTGGCTTTGCCACAACCCACGCGCAGGCGAGGCAATTTGTCCGGCATGGTCACGTTGTGGTGAATGGGAAGAAGGTGAACATCCCTTCTTACCAGGTCTCCATTGGCGATGAGATCGGCGTCAAGGAGAAGATGAAGAAGAATGTTCAGGTCGTGAACGCGCTCGAGCTGGTGGGCGGCCGGGGAACTCCGCATTGGCTGGAACTGAGGAGCGAGAATGTGTCCGGAAAAGTCCTCAGCCTGCCGAAACGCGAAGACATCAACCTGCCTATACAGGAAAGAATGATCGTGGAGTTGTACTCCAAATAAATTCGCCGCGTAATTTGCGGCCCGCAAGGGGACATTGAATGCTTTGGAAAGGTTTCCAAAAACCAAAACGATTAACGGTTGTTGCCGATCCTCCGGCAACGGATCAGTATGCACAGTTCTCTGCTCAGCCATTTGAACGAGGATTCGGCACGACCATTGGTAATGCGCTCCGCCGAGTCCTGCTGTCGTCCATCGAGGGCGCAGCCATCACTGCCGTGAAGATCGAAGGTGTTTTGCACGAGTTTTCATCGATTCCGGGTGTAGTCGAAGATGCCACCGACATTATTCTCAATCTGAAACAGATCCCGCTGAAACTGCACGGCGAGGGACGGAAGACGATTTACCTCAAGGGAACTCATCCAGGCGTATACACCTCCGGCAACATTGAGCATGATGCCGATATCGAGATTCTCGACAAGACCATCTACATCGGTACCGTTAGCGAAGGCGGTTCGCTTCAAATCGAAATGCGCGTGCAGAACGGCCGCGGCTATGTTTCGGCTGACCGGAATTTCGATGAAGACCTGGGCATTGGCTATATTCCGGTCGATTCGGTCCACTCGCCGGTTCGCAAGGTGAACTACTATATCGAAGCTGCGCGCCTGGGCCAGGTGACCGACTACGACAAGCTCACCATCGAGATCTGGACGAACGGTTCAATCGGCCCTCAGGACTCGCTCGGATTGGCCGCAAAGCTCATCAAAGATCACATGCAGATCTTTATTCAGTTTGAAGAGAAGCCGGAGCCGGTGGAAGAGCCTGCCGAAATACGGCATGATGCCGTGATCGAACACCTGAACAAGTCCGTAGACGAGTTGGAGCTTTCGGTCCGGTCATACAACTGCCTGAAGAACGCAAACATTCGCACTATCGGCGAGCTTGTAACCAAGACCGAAGCTGAGATGCTCAAGACGAAAAACTTCGGACGCAAGTCGCTGAACGAAATTAAGGAAATTCTTCAGGGTATGGGCCTTTCCCTTGGCATGAGACTAGATGAGCACGGACGGCCCGTCGCCCCCGCGTCCGCCGAGCAGACCGTCTAACTCAGGGGCTTACTATGAGACACAGAAATGCGCATCGGAAGCTCAGCCGGAATACGTCGCATCGGCGAGCTCTCCTGCGGAACCTTGTTACCGATTTTCTCGACCACGGGCGATTGATGACCACTCTGCCGAAAGCGAAGGAAGTGCGCCCGCTTGCGGAAAAGATGATCACCCTCGGCAAGCGCGATAGTCTTCATGCGCGGCGCCAGGTGCAGGCCTACCTTCTGAGAGAAGCCATTGTTCAAAAACTATTCGATACCATCGCTCCCCGCTTTGCCGACCGCAACGGCGGCTACAGCCGCATCATCAAACTCGGCAACCGCAGAGGCGACGGCGCGGATCTGGCCATCATCGAACTGCTCGGAAGCGAGCTCGAAGTGAAGAAGGCCGAGCGCGCCGAGAAGGCCAAGGAGAAAGAAGCCAAGACCGAGGGGAAGAAAAAGAAAGAGAAAGAGGAAGAGTAAGAGTAAGCAAAACGGGAGGGGCAACCTCGAAGACGGCGGAAAGGTCCTTTTAACCCAAGAATTTTCCCTCCGTCCCGAATTGCCCCTCCCGTTTTTGCGCCGTGAGAGTGCCATCCGGCGCCCATCGAAATCGCCATGGCAAGTGCGACGACTTTGAAGTCGGGAAATCCGCTCCCCTCTTTAAGACTGACTCCAACAGGACCGACTACCGCCCGACGAGGTAAGGTCTGGTATCATTTAATTGTGCCTTCCGAAAACGACGATTTCCACGTAGACCTGACATTCTCTGCCGAAGACCGGCACCATGCCCGTCTAATCGGCAGTATTGTGGCCGCGGTGGCGATTCTCTTCATGGTCGCAACAATGACGACGAACCTTGCGACGCACCTCCTGCCGATGGAGGACAGGTACATGCAGATCCTTGTGCCCGTTGCTGCGGATGGCGGCGAACCTCTTTCTCTCAAAACTCTGGATCACCAGATTACGGGCAATACCATCTCGGTGCGCGGCACGATTGTGAACCGCACCGAGTATCCCGTGTCTGATATCGTGGCTGTAGTGGAAATGCAGGACACCACGGGCCGCTTTCCGCAGACGGTCGAGGTTCCTATTCAGCCCCGGGAACTACCGCCTCAAGTGCCCGGCGAGTTCATGACAACGGCCACGCTGCAGGAGAAACCCGCAGGTTATCTCGTTAAGTTCCGGCTTGCCGATGGACCCTTTGTTCCCCACAAAGATGATCGTGCGGCGACGTTCGGCGTCACGGTAAAGTAGATGAGCACTGCTCGTCGTGTAGGTCTTTCAATCTTGCTGGTAGCTGCAGGCTTTATAACCGCGCGAGCGCAAACCCCAACTCTTCGCTTCGAACTGTCGACAAGTGCTCGACCTGCCTCGGGCCGTCTCTTTGTCATCATCGGCAAGACGGACCGGCCTGAGCCTCGAAACACGATAGGCGAAACCGGAATGAATGCCACGCCGATCCTGGCTCGGGATGTTAAGAATTTTGGACTTGGCATCACCGCTGCGGTCGACCGGACTGCCGCAATTTTCCCAATCGAAAGTCTCGATGCGCTTCCAGCAGGTGATTACTACGTCCAAGCTCTGTTCGACTCGAACATCGATCTGAAATCAGTGAACGCTCCGGGCAATCTCTACAGCGACATTCAGCGGGTTCATCTCGACCCTCGCCGCGCCAGCACGGTGAAACTGGAGTTGACGAAGGTTATTCCACCGGAGCAACCGCCGCCCGACGATCCATATGTGAAGTACGTCAAGATCCAGTCGAAGCTTCTGACGCGGTTTCACGGAAGGCCCATCTATCTGCGCGCGGGGCTGATTTTGCCAAAGGACTATGATCTCCATGACAATCGGCATTATCCGCTGCGAATTCACATTGCTGGCTACGGGACGAGATATACATCGGTGCAACATTTGATGGCGCCTAGCTCGGAATTTCGGAGGATGTGGCTTGCCGATGATACGCCACGAATGGTCTATCTGCAGCTCGATGGCGATGGACCGTACGGCGATCCGTACCAGGTGAATTCCGATAACAATGGACCGTACGGCGACGCGATCACTCAAGAGCTCATTCCCCACATAGAAAAGAAATTCCGTGTTATCCCGCAACCCTATGCCCGCGTGCTCGACGGAGAATCAACCGGGGGCTGGGTTTCACTTGCCCTGAAGGTTTTTTATCCCGACTTCTTCAACGCGGTGTGGTCCTCGTGCCCGGACGGTGTGGACTTTCGCGGTTTTCAGCTCATCGATATTTACAAAGACAAGAATGCCTACGTCGACGAGCTTGGTGTCGCGCGCCCGAGCAAGCGCGACATCAACGGCAATGTGGAATTCACGATACGACACGAATGCCAGATGGAAAACGTCATGGGACGGGGCGATAGCTGGACGATGTCCGGCCAGCAATGGGGCGCATGGAACGCGGCCTACGGTCCGCGCGGCCGAGACGGCCGGCCCGCGCCGCTCTGGGATCCCAAGTCAGGGGAGATCAACAAATCCATCGTCGAGCATTGGAAGAAATACGATCTGCGTCTTGTCCTTGAACAGAACTGGAAAACGCTTGGTCCCAAGGTTCGCGCCAAAATACACATCGCTGTTGGGGATGCTGACAGTTACTTTCTGAACAATGCCGTTCACATGCTGGATGACTTTCTTAAAAGAGCAGATCCACCGGCTGAGGCCCGCATCACTTATGGTGCCAGGCAGGGTCATTGCTGGAGTATCCTCACAGAAGGCCAGATGCTAGAGGAAATGTTCGTTGCCGTCGAGCAATCGAAACCGCGGCGGTCTGCTCTTTGGGAGGAGCAGAAGAGTGTCGAAGTCGTCGGTCGTCCGTCAGGCACCGATTATGGCGGCCGTACGGCGGTCCATGGATCAGTGTCGGCGGCGTGGGCTACGACGCAGTGAGCTTTCTTCCCGGGCTGGCTACGGGCTGGGCGGTTGGCGAGGGCGGGCGAATCGCGAGATGGTATCAACGGCTTCCGTAAGCTTGGAATGAGACGAGTTTGTGTATTCTGCGGGTCGAGCAACGGTGTGCGGCCCGTGTTCTTGGAGACCGCGCGAGCCATGGGAAAGACGTTATTGCAAAGACGCATCGGGCTCGTGTACGGAGGCGGCTGTGTCGGATTGATGGGAGCAATTGCGGACGCTGTTCTCGAAGGTGGCGGCGAAGTCATCGGTAGCATTCCGCACGCCATGGTCGCTCGTGAAGTCGCGCACCACGGAATCACGGAGCTGCGGATTGTTCATTCCATGCATGAGCGAAAGGCAATGATGGCCGAACTTTCGGACGCCTTCATTGCCCTTCCCGGTGGATACGGCACATTTGAGGAATTTTGCGAGATCGTCACATGGGCACAGCTCGGCTTGCATCGGAAACCTTGCGGTGTTCTGAACGTCGAAGGGTACTACGACTCGCTGCTCGCGTTGTTTGATCGCGGCGTCACCGAGGGGTTTATTCACCCGGCCAACCGCCGGCTGGTGCTTCAGGAGACGGATCCCGAGCGGTTGCTGAATCTGCTGGCCAGCTATACTCCTCCTCAGGTTGAAAAATGGATTGATCGCGATGAGTCCTAGAGCGCTTCTTACTTTATCGATTCTGCCGGACCACTATGCAATTTGCCGCCTTGACCCGAAGGCTGCAGTGCCGGAGTGGACGTCGAGCGGCGATTTTGTATCCATCACTCGATCGGCCGGCGAACTGTCTATCGTTTGTCCTGAGAAAAACGTGCCCCGCGACGTCATTGGTGAAACCGGTTGGCGCACCTTCAAGTGTGAGGGACCCTTGGATTTTTCGCTTGCCGGTATTGTTGTCTCATTGGCCGAACCGCTGGCCGACGCCGGCGTTGCGATCTTTCCAATCGCCACGCACGACACCGATTATTTGCTGATAAGAGAGCCGCAACTCGAAATCGCTATAGAGGCGCTTACGGCCTACGGCCATGCCGTCCGTGTCCAGCCCACCTAAGCTCTACGGCGAGCTTGCCTCGTGGTTCCACTTACTGTCCGCTCCGGCAGACTACGCCGAAGAAGCGGAATTCGCACGCAATCTGCTAGTACAGGCAAGTTCCACACCGCCACGTACATTGCTCGAGCTCGGTTCGGGAGGAGGCAACAACGCCTCGCATCTCAAAGTACATTTTCAGATGACCCTCGTCGACTTGTCGCCCGGGATGCTCGATTTGAGCCGTGCCCTAAACCCCGAATGTGAGCACCTCGTTGGCGACATGCGAAGTCTGCGGCTAGACCGTGTCTTCGATGCGGTATTCGTCCATGATGCCATCATGTATATGACCACCGAAGACGAACTGCGCCAGGCCGTCGAAACTGCGTTTATCCATTGCAAGGCGGGCGGCGCAGCCGTGTTCATGCCGGATGTTGTCCGTGAAAATTTTGTATCACTGACGACACATGGCGGGCATGACGGTGAAGGCCGTGGCATCCGATACATCGAATGGACGTTCGATTCTGATCCTTCCGACACAACTTACACTGTGGATTTCGCATATCTCCTTCGCGAAGGGAACAGGCCGGTTCGTGTCGTGCATGATCATCATGTGTTTGGGCTTTTCTTGAAGGAAGTGTGGTTGCAGCTATTGCAGGATACCGGCTTCAATCCCAATGTTGTCGCGGATCCCTGGGGGCGCCTGGTGTTTGTTTGTAGCCGGGGATGATGGGGAAATTCGGGAACAGGTCACTAATGTCTTGTACTTAAGAAATTAGTGACCTGTTCCCGAATTTCCCCCTCTCTTGAGATTCTTCTTCTCAATCTTTGCCCACGTATCGCGCAGAGTGACGGTGCGATTGAAGACAAGCGCGTCTGGTTTGGAGTCCAGATCGACACAGAAGTAACCCTGTCGCTCAAACTGAAACCGGTCCCCGGGCTTCGCGTTCTTCAGACTGGGTTCCACCTGACATGAGGCCAGCAACTCGAGCGAGCTCGGATTGATCGGAGCATCGTCTGCCGGCCGCTCTTCATTAAAAAGGCGGTCGTAGAGGCGCACCTCGGCCGGAACGGCATGAGCCGCGGACACCCAATGCAGCGTGGCTTTAGGCGAACGTCCATCCGGAGAATCGCCGCCGCGCGTTGCAGGATCATATGTGCAGCGGAGTTCGACAATGTCTCCGGACGCGTCTTTGACGACTTCCTTACAAGTGATGAAGTACGCATAGCGGAGGCGCACCTCGCGACCTGGCGCGAGCCGGAAAAATTGCTTCGGTGGATCCTGACGAAAGTCGTCGCGTTCAATGTAGAGCACCTTCGAGAAGGGCACCTTCCGCGTACCCGCGCTGGCGTCCTCGGGGTTATTCACCGCATCAAGCTCTTCGGTCTGGCCTTCCGGATAGTTTTCGATAACGACTCGAAGCGGGCGCAGAACCGCCATAACTCGAGAAGACCGCCTATTGAGGTCATCACGAATGGCATGTTCGAGTTGAGCGACATCCACCACGGCGTCCCGCTTCGCAACACCGATTGCGTCGCAGAAATTTCGAATTGCTTCCGGTGTATATCCGCGCCGCCTCAATCCGCTGAGCGTCGGCATTCGTGGATCGTCCCATCCCTTGACGTGACCTTCGTGAACTAGAGTCAGGAGCTTTCGTTTGCTCAACACCGTATAGCTGAGATTCAAGCGAGCAAACTCGATCTGCACCGGGCGATATGGAACAGGAAGGTTATCCAGAAACCAATCGTAAAGCGGGCGATGATCTTCAAATTCAAGCGTGCAGAGAGAGTGCGTGATTCCCTCCAGCGCATCCGAGATCGGGTGAGCGTAGTCATACATGGGATAGATCACCCATTGCGTGCCGGCACGGTAATGAGTCACGTGCATAATGCGGAATAGAACAGGGTCCCGCATGTTGACATTCGGTGACGCCATGTCGATTTTCGCGCGGAGCACATGCGTACCGTCTTCGAACTCGCCTGCCCGCATGCGCTCGAAGAGGTGGAGGTTTTCTCCGACAGGGCGGTTCCGATAGGGGCTTTCCCTGCCGGCCTCGGTTAGCGTTCCGCGATGCTCGCGGATTTCATCGGCGGTCAAGCTGTCGACATACGCCTTTCCGTCTTTGACCAGTTGAACCGCGTACTCATAGAGCTTTCTGAAATAATCTGACGCATAGTACAGCCGGTCATCCCAATCGAAGCCGAGCCAGTGGACATCCGTCTTGATCGACTCTTCAAATTCGACGGTTTCTTTGCTGGGATTTGTGTCATCAAACCGGAGATTGCAGAGGCCGTTGTTCTCGGCAGCCACTCCAAAATTCAAGCAGATCGATTTCGCATGGCCAATATGCAGATACCCGTTCGGCTCGGGGGGGAAGCGCGTGTGCACGCGGCCATCGTTCTTATTGGCTCTCACGTCTTCGGCGACACGCACGCGTATGAAGTCCAGTGAGGATGAAGCTTCCAGATCAGGCATTTTCATAGTAATAAAGCGTTGAATTTTAGCATAGACTTCGGACACTTGCCGTGGGGGGTTTAGGATGAGTGGATAATCGTGACCATTGCGACCCTTATCCGGCCTTTGGCGAGCCCTCTCCCGGTGGGGGAGGGCTCGTGTTTCCACCCGTGATGACGGCCACCACAGCGCCTTGCGTGCGAACCTTGCCTTCGGCAACGGCGGCGAACGCGGCAGCAGCGGCGCCTTCGGCGAGTAACTTCTCACGGTTCAGCAAATGAAAGATGGCGGATTTGATCGTCTCCTCGGAAACGAGTACGACGTCATCCACGTATTTCTGAATGATGGGAAAAGTAACAGTCTGGAGGTCGACGTTGCCGGCAATACCGTCTGCAACGGACGGGAGATCCGGAATCGTTACCATGTGTCCTGCCTTCAATGAATGGTACATCGCGGCCGAGGCTTCGGTTTGAACACCGATAACGCGAACCGCAGGACGAAGTTGTTTCACCGCCGCTGCTACGCCGGCTGCAAGCCCTCCGCCACCAATTGGAACGACAATGGCGGTTACGCCGGGCAGTTGCTCCAAGATCTCGAAGGCCAGCGTGCCCTGTCCAAGTATGACAAGCGGATCGTTGTAGGGCGAAACAAACGCATAGTGCTGCGTGTTCTTCGCCAGACCGAGCGCATATGCCTCCGCTTCGTCGTAGTTTGCACCTTCGATGCGCAAGTCAACGGAGTACTTCTGAATCGCTTCGATTTTCGTCTGCGGAGCCGACGCTGGCACAACAACCGTGCACGGCAGTTTGAACAAGGATGCGGCTCGCGCAACAGCCTGGCCGTGGTTTCCGGCCGACACCGTAAGGACCGTACGTCCGTCGGCTTTTTCCGCCAGCTCGAAAAGGTGTGCGAATGCACCTCGAACTTTGAACGAATGCGTATGTTGAAGGTTTTCGAGCTTGAGAAAAAGGTTGCCGATTTCGCAGGCAACGACGGGTGTCGCCCGGATGTGCGGCTGAATGCGCGCTCGAACGTGCCGGAATTCCGTGAGTGTCATTCGAGCTGTAGTTTGTCCGCCAGCTCCATCCACTCGATCTTGCTCCGAAGTGCGACGACTTCTCCAATGATGATGATGCCAGGCGGCCGGATCTGTTCAATCCGGTTTGTAATGTCGCCCAGAGTTCCGATGCGGCAATCCTGATCGGGACGCGTTCCGTTCGAGATCACGGCAACAGGAATCGAAGAGGCGCACTCGCCCGACAAAAGACTTCCGATAATCGCCCGGATGCGAGCGAGGCCCATCAGAACCACTACCGTCCCGCCGGCTTTCACCAGCGCGCGAGCGGCAAGCCACTCGGGCGATCCAAGGTCGTGGGCACTCCGGGCACAATTTCGAAGGGAATTCCCGCTTCCGATAACGCACGGGCTTCTTCAGCGCCACGGCCGAAAACGAAAGGGTCACCACCTTTCAAGCGGCAAACCGTTTTTCCCTCGCGTGCTTTTTCGACCATGAGCCACTGAATGCGCTCTTGTTGGAGGTCTTCGTCGCCTGCTTCCTTTCCGACATTGATGACTTCGGCGTCCGGCCGCACTTCGCCGAGCAAACGCATATCGATTAGACGATCATGGAGCACCACGTCCGCTTCCCGCAGACACATGAGCCCGCGTACCGTGATCAGGTCGGGATTTCCCGGTCCTGCGCCGACGATGAATGCAATTCCCAAATGCTTCACGGTGTTCTCTCCGGGCATACGAAATCTTCGATGATTTCCTGCAAACGCCGCTCGGCCCCATTGCTGTCATTCTGTTCGAGAAGCGTTATCACGTCCGAATCCAGGATTCGATAGTGCAACGCCTTTCGATTGCGTTCGTGTTGAACGCGCCGGCGAATTTCCGGCCGGGCTCGAGCCAGGAGATCCAACAACCGTTCATATTCCGGGCCCAGCATTCGCGAGAACCGGCCCCTCAATCTGGCGGCCAGTGCCGGACTCGTGCCACTGGTCGAAATCGCAATCGTCAGATCGCCTCGCCGAACAACCGCCGGCATGATGAAGTCGCACAACGAGGGCTGATCTGCCGTGTTCACAAGAGTTCCCACCGTGCGCGCCTCGTTCCATACGGCCGTGCTGACGTCCGCGTCGTCTGTGGCTGAGAGAACCAACGCTGCGCCACTACAATCGCCCCGACGATACGCTCGCTTATGCAGCTCGACTCGTTTTTCATCCGCAAGCGCTGACAGACGCGGAGTCACCTCTGGACTCACGACGGTTATCAGTGCTCCGGTTTCGAGCAGCGATTCCACTTTACGCTCGGCCACTTCACCACCCCCGATGACCACGGCCCGCTTGCCTTTGAGATTCAAATAAACCGGATAAAACATATGCGCTGGAAGGGGGACGATGGGGCAGACCCCTCGTCCCCTATTTCGCGAAGAAGTCTGCGACGGCCTGGGCCATCGAACCCATCTTCGACTGTTTCGGGACAATTTGCGGGAGCAGACCTCTCTCGCCAAGAGCGCGACTGGTCACTTCCCCAATGGAGGCGATGACAAAGTCGTCCTTCAGGGTCCTTTCAAGCTCTGTCGAGAGGCCCAGTTCCGAAGCGATGTCGAAAAGCATCCGGACCTGGGGTGCGCTGGTAAACGTCAGGACCTGCACTTCGCGGTTTATGATTCTCGTGATGAAACCCTGAACCGATTTGCGGTCCGCAGCCGTCCCATATGCGTAAACCTGGACCGGTTCGACATGGGCGCCCTTGGATTCGAGCGCCGACACGAGTTGTGGATTCGGTATCCCATAGAGTTGCACGCCCACTCGACGGCCCTGAAGATCACGAGGCCGCAGCGTCTCTATCACTCCTTCGGTTGTCGGAATTTCTGGTGTGACATCGACGCGCACGCCGAACTGGCGAAGCGCTGCGACGGGTTTGGGGCCTCTGACGACCACAGTCAGTTTGTCTAATGCACCCTGGAACTGCTCTTTCAGACCGATCGACTCGGCTTCCGAAATCAGAAATTTGGCGCCGACTCCCGTCAAGAAGATCATCATGTCGAGATTCCCCGACACCACAAGCCGGACAAAATCCCTCAGCTCGTCCCGATTTTCCAACGGTTTTTCTTCCAACAGCGGGCATGCATCGACGTGAGCCCCAAGACGCTGGAAGAGCGTTGAGAACTCCTTGGTGAAGCGATGCTCGGTAATCGCGACGGTGATGTTTTCAAGTGGCTGCATCATACGTCCATAAAGCAAAAAAGCCCGCCGACTGCGGCGGGCACTTCCGGGAGATCGGTCTAAGGCCTCAACTCCCTTGGGGAAGTACCCAAGTCATACAACAGCAAGCCTGTGTTGAGGTTACCGACTTTTGTCTCATATCTGATGCCATACATTACCACATCTCGCCGAGTATAATCTAATCACTGAAAGCCGGTCGTGTAATCAGACGCGCGACCCAGGAATCGGGAAACGCACCGCAGTTCCAACTTGCAAGGCTGGCTTTTCAATAGCTGATTTGCGATGAGTCTGGGTCTGGAGTCGCGTTTCGGATTACGCCCGGAAAGGTCGACTCCGGTATCATGCCTGACTATGTATGACGCGGCATATCAGGGAAGCCGTGGCGCGTTCAGTGAGGATGCCGCTTTCAAACTCCTCACTTCAGCTGCACGCCTGCTACCACAAGATACACTAGAAGATGTTTTCAACGCCGTAACACGCGGTGAGGCCCGCTTCGGAGTCGTTCCGATCGAGAACACGCTGGCCGGATCGATCCATCGATGCTACGACCTCTTGTTCGAACACGATTTGAAAATCGTAGGCGAGACGGTCTGCCAAATCGTGCATGCTCTCATTGCCCTGCCAGGCGTGGCTTTCGACGAGATTCGCAAAGCGCTGTCTCATCCCGTTGCGCTTGCGCAATGTGAACTCTTTTTCCGACGCAACCCACAAATTCAAGCCGTTTCCGTCTACGACACGGCCGGCGCCGTTGAGAGCATCATGCGCGAGGGTCT
Organism: Acidobacteriota bacterium; assembly: GCA_003222815.1. GTDB lineage: Bacteria > Acidobacteriota > Terriglobia > 20CM-2-55-15 > 20CM-2-55-15 > 20CM-2-55-15. The sequence continues at coordinate 24,480 of QHXC01000082.1, forward strand.
CCGGAACTCTGCCGCCGTGGCCAGCCAGCGGGCGGCGGAAGTTTATGGTGGAGTGATTTTAGCCGACGCTATCCAGGATCACGCCGAGAACTACACGCGATTCTTACTCATCACACCTTCTGCTCCCGTCGTTCCACAACTGCCGGCGACGGAATACAAGACAACGATCGTCTTCGGCGTCGCCAACACTCCCGGCGCGCTTTATCATTCCCTCCGCCCATTTGCCGAGCGCGCCATTGACCTCGCGAAGATCGAGAGCCGGCCGCTACGCGGATCTCCATTTGAATACCTTTTCTACTTGGACCTGATCGGCCGCGCGGATTCTGCACCCGTTTCCGACGCTTTGGCTGAGCTGGCTGCGCAAGCTAAATCCGTTCGCGTACTTGGTACATATCCTCGATCTAAGGGCTAGCTCACGCGCGCCAGGAGGGTCTTCACTTCGGGGGATTGGTTTGTTTGAACGCGGACCGCGAATCGTTCCTTCGGATCTTTGCTGTAGCGACTCAGTGTGAACTCGGTTCCGTCTAGAATCCGCTGGAACAGGGCGGACAGCGCCGGTTGCAGTTCGAGGAATGTGGCGTCCTCATTCGGGGTGTTGAGCCTGTCGTTGGCGATGATCAGGAGTTCATCCGTCCGGAAGCGAAGCCGTCGGGCGAGGCCGGGATCTGCTTCCAAGAGGCAGCAGCCTCGAAGCACGAACTTCAAAATCGTGACAAAGCGGTCATGGATTGTCCCGCTGTCGGGTTGCTTGCGGTTGTAGAGAAGACCCATCCGCCCGTCACCCATATCGATGCTGAAATTTCCCTGATGAGCCACCAGCAGAATACCCGGTCCATGGTGGATGTGGCTGTAGTTATGGACGTCGACCAGAAGGTGGTCTTGCACAATCTGTTTCTGGATCCAGGTATGGAAGATCGGAATAAAGTCCGTTACCTGGAGCCGTACAGGCTCGGCTATGAAGACCTTGATCCCAAGTCGATGCACGTCCATTAACGTATCCCCGCAGCTTTTTCAGTATGAACGGGCGGCCGAAGCGGGGCCGCCATGCCCCCTCGCTCCGTAAGGAGGTCGTAGCAGGCGTACGCCGACTCAATGAATAACTGCGCTTCCTCCACCGTGCGGTGTGCCTGGTCGCGCGTGTGCTCGTGGGGCGGTGACAGGTGGCGTTTGAATAGGTATTGAGCGAACCTGCTACCGGCGTACCGATCACCCAGCAATTGCGTGTCATAGAAGCGTGTGCGGAACTCGTTCACCACGGTATCGGGGGCGTCGGTAACATCCTGAAACTGAGTTTTCACAAGAGAAATGGCGGCCTGGAGCATGGCCCGGTAAGCGAGCGCGTCGGCTTGGGCATAGTCTCCTTCATCCAACCGCAGTTGACCTTCGAAAACCATTCTCTCTGCGGCCGCCAAGTCAAACTGCGCGACCGAGACGACTTCACCTGCGCACTCTCCTACTCCCAGGTCACCGATGCTGAATTCTCGAGGGTCGCCCCAATCTGAATAGAAGGATGGGTCCTGTTCGTAAGCGGGGCCTTGCATCAACGGCGTCAGAATGGTCGTCAGTTCCTGTTTACCGATGCGTTTTACGAATTCCTGGAACGTCTCGGTTCCCTGGCGCTCCCGGACGAAGCGGTCCGTGATGCGTTCCACCACTTCGGGAATGCGCTTGGACGGCACAGTTCCCATGGCGAGACCATAGGCGCCGGCGTTATCTTGCCACTTGCCGCCGAGCACAATCTGAAAGTGAGGGACCTTGCGGTTGCCGATCGTTCGGCTGGTTCCATAGAAGCCAAGATCAGCGACGTGGTGCTGCCCGCATGAATTGAAACAGCCGCTGATTTTGATGTGCAGATTCTTGACGGCCTCGTCGAGGTTGAAAAACTTTCCTGCCAGCCGTGTACGGATTTCAGCAGCAAGACCACGCGAAGAGGCGATTCCCAACTTGCAGGTGTCCGTGCCTGGGCATGCGGTGACATCCACGATGGTACCGGCTCCGGCGTCACCTAATCCGATCCGCTTCAGTTCGCGGTAAAGGTCGGGCAGGTCGGCTTCCGAGACCCAGCGCAGGACAATGTTCTGTTCTACCGTGGTTCTTACATTGTCTCCGCTGAAGCGCCGCGCAACGTCGGCGAGTCCGCGCGTCTGCCAGGCGGAGAGATCTCCCAATGGCAGAGTGATGGCAGCCACTGCGTATCCCGCCTGCCTCTGGCAATAGACATTAGTCCGATACCACTCATCGAAACCTTCGGGACGCTGCCGCCCATTGAGCGGACTGGCTTCCCGGCTTGGTTTCTCTTTGTACTTCTCCACAGCCGCAAGGTAGCCGGTCCAGCGCGGATCCACAGGCATGGTCTTGCGTTCTTCCAGAACGATTCTGCGGAATTCATCGATGCCCAGCTTTGTGACGAGGAACTTGATTCGAGCCGCCGCACGGTTCTTCTTTTCACCCAATCGCGCGAAAACTCTGGCAATCGCTTGAGAAATCGGAAGCAGTTCCTCCTCGGGCAGGAAGGAATCAAAAAGTTTCGCCTGATGGGGTACAGCACCAAGTCCACCGCCAACGTAAAGCTCGAAGCCCCGTTTTTCCTCGCCATTTTCGACCCGCTTTACGGCAATGCAACCCATGTCGTGCATGTTCACCAGGCCGCAGGCTCGCTCCCGACAGCCGGAGAAAGCGATCTTGAACTTCCGGCCGAAGCCTTGGGCATCGGGGTGTCCCAGCAAAAACTTGGAGGAGGCTTTGGCGTACGGCGTTACATCGAAGACTTCATCGCGGCATACGCCGGCCAGGGGGCAAGCCGTGACGTTCCGGATGGAATTGCCGCAGGCTTCCCGCGTCGTGATGCCAACGGCCGCAAGCCGTCGCATTAGCGTGGGCGTATCGTCGATATGAACGTAATGAAGCTGAAAATCCTGACGGGTCGTGACGTGAAGCACACCGTCGGAGTACTCCTCAGCCAGCTCTGCCAGAGCGTCCATCTGGTCCGGGGTGAGACCTCCAAAAGGGATTTTGATCCGCTGCATTCCCGGCGCGTCCCACAGCGTATCCGGCCCCTTCGTCATCTCGCTAAGGTATTGAAGCTCCTGCGTACGGATTCCGTCATGCCGATGGCCGTTGTCGTATCTCTGGCCGTAGACGCCCCTGCGAAGCCGCGTCTCTGCGAAGATTTTCTCGTCCAGCTTTCCCGACCTCCGCAGCGCGATCTGCGTTTCAAACACGTCGATCTCTTCCTCAAGTTGAGAATCCATTTTGCCGGCAAGCTTTTCTTTCCAGGTGGGCATTACAACCTCTCGGTACGGCATTTTTCCTTGTTTGATCGAATTTGTCAACAATCGAAAGACGGATAGCATGTAAGTTGAGCCCGGGTTGCGTTTGGTTTGTGGAAATCCCCGTCTTTTGATGTAGATAAAGCTAAGGGCATCAAGACCAGCCGTGGATTTCGCGGATTGCGCGGATCGCGGCGAGGATGTGTGCACCATCCGTGGAATCCGCGCAAATCCGCGGCTGGTCTTGATCCTGTCCCGAATTTTCAATGTCTGTGTTAAAGTCCTCGGACCATGAGTCTTCCGGTGCTTTCGATTGTCGCGTTTGCGATTGCCATCATCATCAGTTGTGTGTCGCAAATCAACGTCGGGTTCCTGTCCATCGCTTTTGCATTTATCATCGGTGTTTTTTTTGGGGGAATGAAGGTTGCTGATGTGGCAGCGGGATTTCCGACAAATTTGTTTCTCATCCTGGTTGGCGTGACGCTGTTGTTTAGCCAGGCCAGTGTGAATGGCACGCTCGACAAGGTGGCGAAGCAGAGCGTGAAATTGGCGCGTGGAAATGTGGGCGTGATCCCGGTCCTCTTTTTTTTCCTGGCGGCGGGATTGGCGACAATTGGGGCAGGGAACATCGCGACGACGGCGCTGCTGGCGCCGGTGGCAATGACTGTTGCGGGGAATCTTGGAATCAGCGGGTTTCTGATGACCGTTGTCGTCTGTTGTGGGGCCAATTCCGGGGCGCTTTCCCCGTTTGCCCCGACAGGAGTTATCGCCAATGGATTGCTCGCGCGAATCGGGATTACCGGGCAGGCGTGGCCGACTTTTTTCAATAACTTCATTGCCGAAGGTTTTGTTGGTCTCAGCGGATACTTCATTCTCGGGGGATACAAGCTCTTCTCACGTACGGCCTCGCGGAAGGCGGTACATAAGGACGATAGGCTATTGGCCCATGAGGGGCCGTTTACGTGGGATCAGAAGCTGACACTGTTGGTGATCGGTGCCCTGCTGATTTCTGTATCATTCTTTGGTATCGACGTCGGAATGGGCGCCATCATCGGGGCGGTGATCTTGACAGTTTGCCGGGCGTCCAATGAAGAAGCGGCGGTGAAAACGATGCCTTGGAACGTCATCGTAATGGTCTGCGGCGTGACGGTTCTCATTTCCATTCTCGAGAAGAAAGGTGGAATGGATCTCTTCACGACGATTCTGGCCCGCTTTTCGACGCAGACCTCAGTGACTGGTGTCATGGGTTTTGTCACGGGCCTCATTTCGGTTTACAGCAGTTCTTCAGGCGTTGTCTTGCCGGCGTTTCTTCCCACGATCCCGGGTTAGATCCAGAAGATTGGCGGTGGCGACCCGATGGCCATCGCGTCTTCAGTGAATGTGGGCGCCCATCTCGTCGACGTATCGCCTTTATCCACGCTTGGGGCGCTGTGCATCGCAAATGCTGCGGTCTCTGAGGATCGGAAAGCCCTGTTCAATAAACTGATGATCTGGGGCCTTTCCATGAGCGTTGTCGGCGCCCTGGTGTGCTGGGTTTTCTTTGGCCTTTTATGAGATTCACCTTAAGTCTGGTGTGTCTTCTTGTGGCCCTTCCCCTCCACGCTGAAGAAATCCGCGTGGCGGCGGCATCCGATCTCAATTTCGCCTTGAAGGAGATCATCCAAGAATACGAGCACAACACCGCACACAAAGTTCGCCTGACGTTGGGCTCGTCGGGAAATTTCTACGCGCAGATCGTCAGTGGCGCGCCCTTTGACGTGTTTCTTTCGGCAGATCTCAATTATCCGCGGCGGCTCGAGCAAGGTGGACAAGCGGTGTCCGGTTCGACCTTCGTGTACGGCGTTGGACGAATCGCGTTGTGGGTCCCAGGCCGGTCCGCGCTGGATCTTGAAAAGCTGGGTATGCAGGCTCTGGTTGAGCCTTCAGTGAACAGAATATTTCGCAGGCCGCTCAATTCGTGCAGTCGGGCGCGGCAGACATCGGCGTGATCGCGCTTTCCATCGTCTTGTCCGATCCCATGCGGAGCGCGGGCCGCTATTGGGTGATTCCTCCGGATTCGTATCCTCGAATGGAACAGGGCGCCGCGCTGTTGAAGCGGGCCGGAGCCCCGGCGAGGGCGTTTCACGAGTGGCTGCGGGGGCCGGAAGCACGCGGGATCTTGGACAAATACGGATTTGGCCGCTAATTACGCGAATTACGCCAATGAATTCGCGTCATTGGCGTAATTCGCGGCTGATTTCCTATGAATTGGCAAGCCGTCGCCACAACTCTAAAGCTCGCATCCGCCACATCGATCATTCTCATGATCATTGGCCTCCCGGTGAGTTATTGGGTCGCATTTTCGAAATGGCGATGGAAATTTCTGGTCGAAGCAGTGGTGGCGCTGCCGCTGGTCCTACCGCCGACTGTACTCGGCTTCTACATTCTCTTGGCGATGGGTCCGCAAAGTCCGTTGGGGCGCAGCTATGAATCGTTCGCCGGACATGGCCTTCCATTCACCTTCGAAGGGCTTGTCGTGGCTTCGGTTCTTTACAGTCTTCCATTCGCAGTACAACCCATCGCCGCAGCATTCGGGTCGGTGGACCGCAAATTCATAGAGGCTTCCTGGATGCTCGGTGTGTCCAACCTTGAGACTTTTTTCCGTGTTATCGTGCCGCAATCCTGGGCTGGCGTGATGACGGGGCTTGTCCTGAGTTTCGCGCACACGTTGGGGGAATTCGGGGTCGTCCTCATGGTGGGTGGCAACATCCCGGGGGTTACACGTACTCTGTCTATCGATATCTATGATCAGGTGCAGGGGCTGAATTACTCTGGTGCGGCACGGACGTCCGCTATGCTGCTCATCGTATCCTTTGTGATTCTTTCTATCGTGTACGGTTTCAACCGAAAGGTGTGGCTCTTTGCTGCTGATCGCCGACATCGACAAGACGTATGATGGCGGCCCGCACATCCAGGCTTCTCTGCGGATTCCGCATGGAGCCTCGAGTACAATTCTGTTCGGACCTTCCGGTGCGGGAAAGACAACGGTTCTTCGCTGCATCGCGGGCCTGGAGAAGCTGACGGCCGGAAGAATTCTCTTCGATGGCCACGAATGGACGAGCGTCCCGCCCCAGAAAAGGCCTCTGGGTTACCTTTTTCAGGAGTACGCGCTGTTCCCCCACCTCCGAGTTCGTGAGAATATCGGGTACGGCGTCAGGCACAGAACGGACGTGGTCGAGCGCGTTGCGGCGAAATTGAACGTCCATGAGCTTCTAGATCGATGGCCATCCGAACTCTCCGGCGGGCAACAACAGCGTGTTGCGCTTGCGCGAGTGCTTGCGCGTGAGCCCCGGCTGCTTCTCCTGGACGAACCTCTATCTGCCCTTGATGCGGCAACGCGGGATCATGTGCGGTCTGAGCTTGCTCATCTCTTGCGTGGGCTGGGAATTCCTGCCATCGTAGTCACACACGACTGGGTGGACGCCCTGACGCTCGGCGACCAGATGGTGGTCATGAGCGCTGGCCGTGTCCTTCAAACCGGTCCACCCCAGGAAGTCTTCACGCGGCCTCAGCATCGTGAGGTTGCGGCCGCCGTGGGTGTCGAAACAGTTGTTGCCGGCCGCGTAAAACGCCGGGAAGGAGGACTCGCGATACTCGGCGTGGGTTCAGCTCAACTGGCAGCAGCGGATCCCGGCAGAGAAGACGTGGATTTCTATGTTTGTATTCGAGGCGAGGACGTCACGGTCGAGAAAGGCCGCGCCGAACAAAGCAGCGCCCGGAACCATTTGAGTGGGATCGTTGTGAATGTTGCACCGGCCGGTATCTTAACGAAGGTCGTCCTCGATGTCGGATTTGAGCTCATTGCGCTTGTTACACGGCAGGCGGTTGCGGATCTGGAGTTGACGAAAGGCGCTGACGTCTTTGCGGTGTTTAAAGCTTCGGCAGTGCACCTGATCCCCAAAAGTGCTTAGCCGCGAATCGTGCGAATTACGCGAATGGAATTTTCCGCGACCATTCGCGTAATTCGCGCAATTCGCGGCCAAAACTTCATCAAATTATGTCAGTTTCACTGATTTACGATCCTGCCTATTTAAAACACGATACGGGCATTCATCCGGAAAACGCCCGGCGGCTTCAGGCCATCTTAGGTGCGGTAAACAAGGATGAAGCGCTTTCGAAAAGGCTTGGGCGTGTAACACCCATACCCGCTTCAAACGAAGACATCTCGCGGTGTCATCGCGAAGAACTGATCCACCAGATCGAGTGGCTCTGCGCGCAAGACGCGGGTTTCATCGACGTGGACACCCGCGTTAGCCGGGAGTCTTTTGAGGTCGCCCGATTGGCTGCGGGCGCGGCCATCGCGGCCGTCGATGCCGTCATGAAAGAGGAGGGGGGCCGCGCTTTCGGCTTAATCCGGCCGCCCGGCCACCATGCCACCCTCTCAAAAGCGATGGGCTTTTGTCTTTTCAACAATGCCGCGATTGGGGCTCGATACGCACAAGCGAGGTACGGGGCGGAACGTGTACTCATCATCGATTGGGACGTACACCATGGCAATGGCACACAGGAAATCTTTTGGACGGACCCGACCGTCTTCTATTTTTCCACTCATCAGTTCCCGTATTACCCTGGCACCGGCGCCAGTAGCGAGCGGGGCGCCGGAAAGGGCGAGGGTTTCACGCTGAACATCCCTTTGCGCGCCGGCACACCCGCGCGGGATCACCGGCGTTTCTTCATTGATGCGCTTCACGAAATCGAGTGCAAGTTTCAGCCGGACCTTGTGATCATTTCCGCTGGCTTCGACTCCAGGAGGGGCGACCCCCTTGGGGGGCTCATGCTAGAAGACGGCGATTTTTCCGAGATGACCAAGGAGGTCCTCCGTATCGCCGAGAAACATGCCGCGGGGCGGGTGATTGGGTTGCTGGAAGGGGGCTACAACCTGGAGTTGCTGGGAGACTCCGTCCGGAGTCACGTTGCGGCACTGATGTAAAGCGAGTTTGTCAAATAATTCGATGACCACTACTGCCTGCCCTGCCTCATCCTGTTGCGGCTTTGGATGGAAAAAAGCTAGCATTTTAAGTTTTGGGCTGTCTAAAAGAGGCCGGATGGTGAAATGACGTTCAAGTCTCTATTTCTGGTGTCGATGATACTAGTCACCGCCACATTTGCTCGTGCAGCGGAGCGCGATCTAACGCCCGCAACCAAATGCTCGGCCGAAACGGTGGAGCATGCCTGTAGTCGCGGGCTTCAGCCCGCGTTATCCCTTCGTTTCGAAGCCAATCTTGGACAAACCGATAAGCCGGTGAAGTTTCTTTCACGCGGATCAGGGTTCGGATTATTCCTAACGAATCAGGGAGCGGTTCTGCGTCTGGCACAGCCGAAACCCTCCACCGTTCGGATCGCACTGACTGGGCAGAGTTCAAAGACGCGAATAGAAGGTATCGATCGCCTGCCTGGGAAAACGCACTACCTGAAAGCCTCATGGCATGGGGACGTTCCAACTTATGGGCGCGTCCGATACGCCGGGGTTTATCCGGGGATTGACCTCGTCTACTACGGCAATCAGCAGCAGCTCGAGTATGACTTCGTCGTTGCGCCAGGGGCACGGCCTGACGTCATTCAACTCCACTTCGACGGCATTCGGGGAATACGGATTGATAGAGAAGGGCAGCTCGTCCTCGAGACCCCTGGCGGCGAGATCCTTCAGAAAAAGCCTTTGGTTTATCAAAACGACGGCGAACAGCGAATTCCCGTTGAAGGTAACTACATCCTCCAGGGCAAGCGCCGCGTGGGTTTCGAGATCGTTTCGTACGATTCCACAAAACCGCTGATCATCGATCCTGTTCTGGTCTATTCCAGCTACTTTGGCGGGACCGGCACAGCGGATCAGGGGAACGCGATCGCAGTCGACGCCGGCGGCAATGCGTACATTACGGGACAGACGAATTCGACCGATCTGTTGACAGTGCGCGGCGTTCAAAGTGCTCTGCGTGGTCAACTGGACGGTTTCGTAATCAAGCTCGACTCTAAGGGCACCACCGTTCTCTATTCGACATACTTCGGCGGATCCGCCAATGACGAGGCCCACGCCATCGCGGTAGATGCGGCCGGAAACGCCTACGTGACGGGCTACACGACCTCTTCCGATTTTCCGATAGTGAATGGATTCCAGAAAACCCGCGCGGGCGGACTCGATGCGTATTTTCTGAAATTGAGCAGCGCAGGCGATACCATTCTCTATTCCTCCTACATCGGCGGCTCCGCAGATGACCGGGCCTTCGGTCTGGCTCTCGATGCCGCGGGCAATG
>QHXC01000452.1 GCA_003222815.1 Acidobacteriota bacterium
CGCCGATGTTGGGATACGGCAGGCGCGAGCTCACATTGCCGGTCGTGCCGGGAACGGCTTGGTTGGCGTTCAGAAAACCGTAGAGGTGACGGCTCTCCGACCCGAGATAGCCGGTCTCCACCACCCAGTTGGTCCCGAACTGCCTCTGAATGTTCAGGAGGTACTGCATGGTATACGAGGTCGCGTGGTCGTAAGCGGCAACGTAGGAGTACGGCGGCGGTATCTGGGCAATGGCCCCGCTTCCGCCGGGGATGGCATTGCTCCAAACCAGGCTCGGATTTCCAATATCCGACGTGAGCGTCACGCGAGTCCCTCTATTGCGTGTCAGATCGAAGTACATGGAGTTAGCGACGTCCTGTGTGTAGAAAACACCCCACCCACTGCGGATCACGGTCTTGTCACCGAGCGCGTAAGAAATACCGATCCGCGGAGCGAAGTTCTTGTACTTGGTTTCCATGAGGTTGTAATTCAGACCGCCGCCACAGACCGCTTTCGTGTTGGTCCAACGGATGTTGAGTCCGGCATAGGGGTCAGTGCAGTTGCCCTGTCTGACGAAGTAGGGCCAATCGGACTGCGGAGCGTTGGCCGTAAACCCGACCTTCAGCCCGCCCACCGTGAACAGATCGCCCAGCGTATCGGTGAACGGCGGCGTCAGCTCATACCGCAGACCCAGCGACAGGGTCAGTTTGGGAGTCAGCTTCCACGTGTCGTCCACGAACGCATGCTCGACGTTGCGCTGGAACCTCCCATTGGCGATGGCGACCGCGATGGTGGATTGGTAAAGGTTCCCCAGCAGGAATTCCGCGAAGGCATAACCGCCGGTTCGCGAGGGGCTCTGCGTGGTGTTCGGCTGGAATGAGAACTGCCCGCGGGTAAACTGGTTGCCCACCTCGTTGTAATTTTGCCGGTTGTACTCGAACCCAAACCGGAAGGTGTGCTTGCCGTGGATCCAAGACAACTTATCAACCAGCTGCAAGGTGTTATTGTCGCTGCCGTACGGACCCTCGGTGCCGTCGCCCAGTTGCTGGAATCCGGTTCCGCTAAACGTTACAGCCGGAATTCCCCAAGTGACCGGTGCCACGCTCTTCTGGCCCGGTATGCCCACGGCAGAAACGACATCCGTGTCAAAAGCCAGGAGGGTGCCGATGAAGTTATAGAACCGGGAGTAGCCGAAACGGGCTTCGTTTACGAGGTTGGGTGTGAAGGTCCGGGTGTTGGACGCCGTGTACTGTTCGTAGTTGGTGATCACCTTCGTCCCCGCGAGGTTCAGCGTTTGCGTCGTCTGGTTTTCGTCGCCCCAACTATAGCGGCCCATCCACTGCGACTTGGGCGACTCGTTGTAATCCAGCCTCATAACCAACCCATCCCGGTTTAGCGGCGAGGAGTTGAACTGCACGTAATTGTTCGTGAGAGGGTTCGTGAGCCCGGGCACATTCGCGGAATTGTAGTATTTCAAAAGCCGCAACGAGAGGGGGTCCAGCCGCTCTCTGGGAATCTTGTTGCCCGGAAAAGGTTGCTTCGTGATCGGGTCGTATATGGGCGTGCTCAGTTCGCTGAAGTCGCCGGTGAACATCGCAGGAGTCGGCACGTTATAGGTGTTCAAGGAGTGCTGCCGGCGGCGGAGCGCCTCGTAGTTGGCCATGAAGAATAACTTGTCGTGCCCGTCATAGAGCTTGGGCACACGCACCGGCCCGTCCAGCTCGAAGCCGTAATCATTCCACTTGAAGGGTGACTTCGGGGGATGGACGCTGGTGAATGCGTACGGCTGCGCATCCAGGGCATCATTGCGGAGGAATTCGAAAAAAGAGCCGTGATATGCGTTGCCGCCGGACTTGGTGAGCACGTTGATCTGGGTGCTTTGATGCCCGAACTCCGCGGGGTAAACACCGATCTGAACTTTGAACTCCTGAATGGCGTCAATGGAAGGAAGGACGATATAACTATTGAAATTCGGGTCCGTGTTATTGACGCCGTCGAGGGTGTAGTAGTCGAACATGATGCGCTGCCCGCCCGTGGATATGGCCTGGGTGGCACGGTCGCCACCTTGCCGGGTATTGGCTTGCCCCGCGAATGGAGAGAGCGTGTTCACGTTGGGCGCGAGCCCGACCAGGTTCAGGTATTGCCGGCCGTTCAGCGGCAGCTCGGTGATGATCTTGTTCTCGACCACCGCGCCCACGGTCGCCGTCTCGGCTTGCAGCAGGTCCGCGGTCGCGGCAACTTCGACCGTCTCGCTAATCTGACCCAGTTGGAGAACCATGTCGAGGCGCACGACCTGTTGTACCTGGACTTCGAATGGTTCGCTGACTGCCGCCTTGAAACCTGGAAGTTCCGTTCGCAGCCGGTAAGAGCCCGGCGGGATGGACGTAAAGGTGTAGGCACCCGCCTCCGTGGTTACCACGTTGCGGACGGCGTTGGTATTGACATTGGTCAGGGCAACGGACGCTCCAGGTATCACCGCACCCGACGGATCCGTCACACGTCCTGTCACTTCACCGAAGGTCTGGGCATACAAGCAACAGGCAGACAAGCCTGCTACAGCCGTCACGACAAGTAGTGTTTTCAAGGGACACCTCTTATTGGCGGCAGAGGCTATCACTGCGGAGCGCCAAGTTCAAGGACAACACCAATTGCGCCAATTGCGAGGAAACCCATGTGAAAGCTTCTCGTGCGTGTAACGTTGTTGTCGTTGCTCCGCTTGCAGACGAGATTGATCAAGTGATGCGCCGGGGCTTCGCATCCCCACAGAGCGGCAGGCTCTTAATCTAGCGGCTCCAGCTTGATCACGGATGCTCCATTATTGTTCCCTACCCAGAACGTAACCGGTGTGGTGGAGTTGTCGACGAATACGCGGCGGACGTTGGTGCTGCGCGGCAGCAGGTATTCGACCGCTTGCCCGGTCTTGGGGTTCAAGCGGACGATGCGGTCGGTGCTCATGCTGCCGGTCCAGAGATCGCCGTTCTTGTCGGGCACGACGTCATAGGGCCAAGTCCACTTGGTGGGCACGGCCCACTCGGTGAACTTCTCGTTTTTGGTGTCAAGCATGGCAACTTTGTCGCCCAGATACTCCGCGAACCACAGGCGGTCCTGCGCGTC
>QHXC01000453.1 GCA_003222815.1 Acidobacteriota bacterium
GTGCTGGTGGTGTTCGTATCGTTGTTCATCATTGTCACGCTTTTCGAGCTTCTGCCGGACATCGTCAAGAACAAGGTGGACACGTCGATTGTCGTCAACTACTTCGTATTTCTGCTGCCCCAGATTCTGTACTACGTCATTCCGCTCACGGTTCTTCTCGCAATACTCATCAACCTGGGTACGCTTACGAAAACCAATGAAATCCTGGCGCTGAAAGCAGGCGCCGTCAGCCTATACCGCATGGCCATGCCGTTGCTGGTCATGGGACTGATGCTGTCCGCCGCGATTTACTTCGTGCAGGACTTCATGCTGCCTTATGCCAATCAGCGGCAAGATGAATATCGCAACGTCATCAAAGGCCGCGCCCCGCAGACGTATCGGGATCCGCAAAGGAAATGGATGGTTGGTTCCGACGACCGGGTCTATCACTATAGCTACTTCGACCCGGCGCAGAACCTCTTTGGCGGCATCTCGATCTTTGCTTTCAAACCGAACACGTTCGACCTGGCCGAATGGGTTTTCGCCACGCGCGCAATGTGGAACGGATCGTCCTGGGTGTTTGAAGACGGCTGGATTCGGCGGTTAAACCCGAACGGCGATCCGGACTATCAAGCCTTTGACAGGCTCGACTTCCCGGATGTCGATAATCCCGAGTATTTCAAGAAGGAAGTCCGTACCGCATCGCAGATGACGTACATGGAATTGAAGCGGTACGTCGACGAGCTGAAGCAAAGCGGATTCGACGTCACCAACCTGATGGTGGATCTCTATCGCAAGCTTTCGTTTCCTCTGGTCTCGTTCATCATGGTGATCATCGGGATTCCCTTTTCATTCACCACCGGAAAGAGAGGCGCCTTCTACGGAATCGGATTATGCGTGGCCGTCGGAATCATCTACTGGTCCACCTTCGAGCTATTCGACAAACTGGGAGGGATCAACCGGCTCTCCCCACTCATTGCCGCATGGTTCCCGAATTTGATTTTCGGATTCGGCGGCATCTGGATGATGCTGCGGGTAAAAACGTAGGACGGGGTAGAACCGCGGATTACGCGGATTAGTTCAACCTCTTTTTGGCATCAAGCGCCAGTGGGTCTTTATCGGCTTTTTGCTTAATCCGCGTTGTGGGCATCGTCTTCTCCTCTTCTCAGGGTCGATTACTTCTGCCTGTATTGTACTTTATGGCTGGAGTTGGCTGAGGTCCTAACCAATGTTGCAATAACCGGAAGAGCGCCGCCAGATGCCACTGCAACTTGATACTGAGGTTTATGGTAAGGCTCGTCCGCACGCAATTGGCGGATGGAGCGGCGGCTGAACCCGAATGCGGACTACGACACGGGTTATGTTCGTTGGAACTTGCCGCCCGAGCCAGTCAAACGGTAATGTGGAATCCGCACTTCCTTTTTGAGGTCGCCTACCGCGTGCCCGATAGCTTCACTTTCCACTCCGTGAGCATGCGCGATACTGCGAACGGCATCGGCATCTTCCGGAGCAACCACGACGCAAAAGCCGATTCCCATGTTGTACGTGAAGAACATTTCTTCATTGGAAATCCCGCCATAGTGCTGGATAAGACGGAAAATGGGATGAGGTTCAGGCAGGCTGTCGATAACGTAGGAGACCTCCGCAGAGGCTCGAGTGAGATTTAGAAAACCCGTACTCGTGATGTGCGCCAGCGCTTTTACTTTGAGGTTCCTCTCAAGCATCTCCAGGACTTCTTGGACATAAATCCGAGTCGGCTCCAGCAGTTCCTCACCAATACTTCTGCCCAACTCGGTCACGTATTTGTCATGAGTCCACTGGAGCTGATCAAAGAAGACTCTTCTGGCCAGACTCAATCCGTTGCTATGCACGCCGGTCGAACGTAGGCCTACAATGACGTCGCCATCTTTCGTGTGCTGGCCGGTGAGCACCTTGTCCAGCTTGACTGTGCCGATGCAGCTTCCTACAAGGTCGAAGGCGTAGCCGGGCCTTACGCCGTGAATCATCTCGGCAACCTGGGCGATTTCGCCTCCCGGTATCGTGACCCTGGCCAGTTCTGCCCCTTTATGCAACCCCCGCACTAACGAATCCATCAGGTCCGTGTGCGGCGCCTCCACAGCAACGTAATCGAGCATAGCTACGGGGGTCGCTCCGACGCAGAGCACGTCATTAACGTTCATGGCGACACAGTCGATCCCGATCGTGTCGTATTTGTTCATTAACTCGGCGACCAGGATTTTCGTACCAACGCCATCCGTCGACAGCGCGATCGCCAGTTCGTTTCCGACATCGATCACGTTGGCGAAGTAGCCGAGCGGCAGCTTCACGCTGTTTGGCCGGTTTTCAAACGTGCGTTCGATCCAGCGCGTCAGATTGGGCATGATGCGGTCTTGCTGCTCAGAATCGACACCTGCGCCTTTGTAGGTGAGATGTTCGTTCATTGGGTCACCTCACGGACTGTTTTGGACTGAGGCTCAGTCAGCTTCAACTCCAAGACTCGTTTTGAAGCAGTCATCTGAGAGCCTAATGAACTTGAGAAGAACGGTCAAGACAACCGGGCGTAATTCGGTAATAGCTTGCCGGTCTTACAGGACAGAACAGGTCTCTTCAGTGAACGCCCGCCTCAAGACGCATACGATTGGCAGACACACTTTTTGTCTAACACGAAAAGCCAACACAGTTCGGAGGATTAATGCGAAGACGCCTCTTTCGAACTGGATATTCCTAAGGAATTCATCGAGAAGCAGTTCGAGCAGGACACTTGCAGACCACGCAGACATTTCTGAAGGAGCAGACCGTTCTGCGCCTTTATCAAGACAGAAGGGATCTCCACCGGTAGGGGAGCAAAATGCTCGGAATTCATCGGGTGGCAGGTATTCTATCGCCGAGGCCCGTTCCAATCTTCCCACTATCGTTAACGAAGCCGAGGCCGGTTTGGAAATCGAGCTTACTCGCCGGGGCAAGCCTGTTGCGGTTGTAGTCTCCCCTCGCCAGTTGGGGCGGCTGCGAGTTGGCCGTCCTCGCTTCAGCGACGTCTACAAAGCGTTCCTTAGCAAGCACTCCCTCGAAGACATCGATCTCGAAAATGACTTCTTCGGGTTCGTTCGGGAGAAAAGTGTGGGGCGCAAGGTCTCTCTGTGACGCTTCGCTATCTTCTGGATACCAGCACTGTGTCATCGCCTGTATCCAAAAAACCAAACCGGAACGTCGTCGAGCAGCTCAAGCAGCACGGACACGAATGCGCAATCGCGGCGACCGTTTAGCACGAACTGACGTATGGCTGCCGTCGACTGGGCGAGCCTGCTTTGACGTGCAAGGACCCCATGACGCGACTCCTCTACCGCAACCTTTCGTTCCCGGAACCTTATAGAAAAGCCTAAAGATTTGAATTTACAGGCACTTCAGTTTCCATGAGTCCGCCGGGCTTTTTGGGAAATTTCGGCCCTGTGCCATTGACACTGATGTATATGGCCCCTACAATCGCCCTGCATTTAATGGATATTGATTAGTCAATCCCGCAAAAGTGTGGGAGCACATTTGAGCCGGGGCGAGGAGATCGCCGCTACTGTTCATGATGTTGGGTTTTTCATTGAGGAGGTAGGCGCATGAGCGGGAATCTTAGGAATCTCTTTCCACTTAGGTTGTCGAGAAGTGCGTCGGCGATTGTATTCATGCTGCTGCTTGCGCAGCCAGGACAAGCCACCGACACTCCCCTAAGTTTGTTCAAGAACTATTTCGTTACTGGAGGCAATGCCTCGGCGGGTAAGGGCATGCGCGGGACTGGTCAACTAGACCCGGCCACGGGGCTATCCTTGACGAAGTGTCCGGGCGATGTTAAAGGCTGCACAATCAGCGTCGATGTGCCTCCGGGTGCGGACATCGTCGCCGCCTTTCTCTATTGGGAGACACTTGAGAAGACGAAAGACCCGTCTTCAGCCCAGGGGTACCTGCTAGATCCCAATCCTTCGCTACAGAATCCGCCGGGCGTACAGTACCCTGTTGCCTTTTTTGGAAGACCTCGGGGCAACGACCATGCCGCGCCCTGCTGGAGTTCGGGTGGCAGCACGGGTTCATCGAATGGCGCCCCGACGTTGCGCGTCTACCGCGCGGATGTCCTCAGATATCTGAAGCTGAGCACGACGACCTTTCAGAAAGTACCCATAGTGACGGTCCAGCTTCAGGATAGCGGTAGCAAAGGAGGTACGACGCCTCTTACCGAAGGTGCCAGCCTGCTTGTTGTCTACCGGCGCTCGGATCTTCCATTCAGAGGGATTGTCATTTTTGATGGCTCGCGTACACTGAATAATGACACCGGCAGCCTGAATCAGACCGTCAATGGTTTCTACCAGACTTCAGCGACGCCGGATGCCAAATTAACTTACATCATTGGCGACGGTCAGCTGAATTTTTCGGAACGCCTGTTTTTCGACGGCGACCCCACCGACAACGTCCCCGCCACGCTCCTCGCCACGAACCCGTTCACGGGAACAGCCGGATTTTCCTGGGATGACTTGACTTTTCCTAGTATCCAGTACCCGAACCAGCTCAATGTGCCCGCGAATGCCTCATCGGTGACTACGACGTTAACCCGTACCACCAGTGGATCTTTCGATTGTTTGTCGGAGGCCGCCATTGTATTCAGTGCCAACGTGCTGGATAGCGACGAAGACGGTTTGTTGGACGTTTGGGAAACCGACGGGTTCAAAGACCCCACAACCGCTGCAGTTCTCGTGAATCTGCCTGCGATGGGGGCTGACCCGTGCAAAAAGGACCTCTATATCGAAATCGATTTGATGCAGGAGTTCCTCGACGATTCCGATGGCACACATCACCAGCACAAGCCGAAAAAGGACGCGCTGGATATGGTGGGCTTTGCATTTAAGAATGCGCCTGTGCACAATCCAAAGCGTTCGCTCACTGATCCCAAAAAGTGTGATCCTAGTGGCACGCCTGTACCTGATGGGATCAACGTCCATTTCGACGTGGGAAACATACTGGATGGCGAGACGACCGCGCCTTACCCTGACCCGTTCATTATCCCGGCGACGGTGTCGGGGCGCGAAGGCGGAGATATTTTCAACGAAAGGTCTCGTGCCTCGTACTGCACTTCGTTCTCACTGGACAACTGCCTGTTCCCGAATCAACCAGGATTGCTCTCATGGAAGTTGGGTCTTCGATTTATTAAAGAATCGTTGGTCCCAGCTGACCCGCAAAACCTATCGTCTCCCCCTCTGACGCCGAACAAGCATTACTTTAGTAGCGACGCCCGAGACGCCATCTTCCGCTACGTGCTTTTTGCACACGCTTTGGCTATAAAGGCTTTGGATGATACGGGCCAGCCCATACACTGGCCCGGACCTAATGATCTAGGGTTCTTAGCCGGCAGCATATCGGGTAGGGCTGACCTTCCGGGTTCAGATGCTGTGGTGACGCTCGGTAGGTGGCATTCGAACACTCCCGGAGACGCTCAAGTAGGGAGCAAGAACTTACAAGCTGCCACCCTGCTGCACGAAGTAGCGCACACTTTGTGGGGTTACCATGGAGGGACCCTCAATGGGCTCAATTGCAAGCCGAATCAGCAGAGCTCGCTGAACTACCTTTACCAATCTGCGGGTCTGCTGGATCTAGCGGGCAAGTTTAACGTCAATTTGTCCGGGCAAGAGTTGAAGGCGCCCCCAGCAACAGTGTCGAGTCCAGGGGCTGAAGATGAAATTGCACTGGATGAAGTCACGGGTCTAGGTCCCGACTTCGGGTCGTCGGGGCAAACAAAGTTACCGTATCGGCTCAGATGGTAT
>QHXC01000454.1 GCA_003222815.1 Acidobacteriota bacterium
GTGATCATGGCGCGGCCGACACGATCAAAGCTGCTCTATGCGCAAATGATCGGCCGAGGCACGCGGCTGCACCCAGACAAAAGAGATCTAATGGTGATCGATGTTGGCGACAACTCTAGGACTCACCAGTTACCGGGCTTGCATAGCTTGTTCAACCTACCCATCAACATGAATCTGAGCGGCGGGAATGCGCTGGAGATTGAACGAGAGATCGAGCGCCTGAATCGGACTCAGCGGTGGATCGATACATCACGCATCCACACGTTGGAAGATCTGAAGCTCGCCGCCGAACGTATCGAGTTTTTCAATTTCGATGGGCCCGCGGAATTGCGGCCGTACACTCAGAATACGTGGCACGGTGTGCCCGGCGGATACTGCCTTAGCCTTCCCGATGGTGAATGGATTTCAATCGAACCCAATCTGCTGGATACGTGGGATGTTCAGCTTTCCACAGTAGCTGAGGGCGCAAAGCGATTGGGGAGCGAGGACAGCCTGGCCGCCGCTGTCCAATTCGCGGACGGGTTCGTGGCCATCAATCGTCCCGACGCACGGCGACTCGTTGAACGTTCGGCCCGTTGGAGGGACGAACTACCCAGCGATAAGCAGAAGGAGGTTCTTGCCAGAAACAAGATTCCGCTGCCGGCCGGACTCACGCGCGGCCAAGCAGCCCAGATGATTTCGCAACTGGTGTCTGCCAAAACGTTGCGCGGCTCACGGTAATGGCGCGACACCTCCTGCAACAGCCGTGACCCACTTCATGCCGACCCGAACCTCAAATCTCATAGCCGAGCACCCGATAGAATGTAGGTAAATAAGACACTCTACGCGCGGTTGCGAATGTCGTGGAAGGGTATTATGTCAAGCTGCCGGCGGCGCACAAGATTTCTTTGAATGCTCTCCGACAGACGCCCGGCGGCAGACCTCGTTTACAGTGCAGTAGTAAGCTTCTCCGCTTCCTGTTAAGCATTCGCTACAGAACTGCCGACCACATGACCGACATGACGCCAAAGCGCTTACCTTAGGGTGAACAAAGCATCTCGACAATTAATTCTCCTACGTTCCAGTCCACCCAACGGTTTCACGTTCAACCGCGAGCCGCGCGCGAGCCAGCACTCAAAAAGCGCTAATCCCGCCGCGCGGCTCGACGGTTGCAACGCGGTGTTAGGCGTCTGATCCCCATCCACGATCGGCGCGTCAGACGACATACTACTCATAGTAATCCGGCGCTTTCTTCAAACGGCTGTTGCCGATGTAGTCGTGCTGGATCCACAGCTGCGCACCCGTCTTTATGAGAAACGCTTCGATTGCGTCCCTCGATACGGGCGTCTGGGCCTGATCGAAGTCAAAGATCGTCACTCGCTTGAGGGTGCGCGCCTCCGGAAAATGATAGAGATCGCCGGACAAGACCACACCTCCGGTTCGTGCAAGTCTGAGGTACAGCACTTGATGCCCTGGGGTATGTCCGGGCGCCAGCTTCATGATCACTGACCCGTCACCGAATACGTCATATTCGTCGTCTGAGATGATGATGGTCTTGCTGTTCTTCAACGCCGCGTAGTAGGAAGGCTGCGTGACGGTCGGTGGCTTTTCGGCAAACATCGCGTCGCGCTCGATCTGCCGCACAAGCCATGTGGCAGTCGCGAACGCGTTTGCATTCGCCGTGTGGTCATAGTGGTAATGCGAGAATGCCAGATACTCGATGTCTATTGGCTGCGTATCCCGCTTCAGCCAGCTGCGCGCTTAGCCGCTTTCTCAACGTCAGGTCTCGCTCGCTTCCATCTGGAAGGGCTAGATGGTGTCTGACTGGACCGTCGGTCGGTGTCCAATCCATATCCGGAACGGCACCGGCATCCCAGAGCAACTTGCCCCGCGGATGAACAACTAGAAAGCACGCCACGGACAAATCGGTCGTTGCGACCTCCTCTGGCTTCAGGCGGAATCGGGTAAGATCTGCCTTCAGAGTCCCGCAATCGAATACATAGAGCCTGAGGCCGGTTGTAGCAAGGCGCTCGGGTGAAGCTGTCCGCCCGCCACTACAGGCCATGACCATCAGCGTAGTGGCCACGACAAGGCTGACCACCATGGATCGAAGCTTCAGATTGTTCATGCACCCTCCCGTCTCGGTACACTCTGGCGACCGTCCTGTGTTGTTCCGGCTCGAATGCCTAACGGCTCTGGCGCTCAGCCGCGAGCGGCGCGAGAGCTACTTTGAATCAGACGAAACCGATGCGCGCCGATCGTCGGTCTGCGCAGCGCCTTGTTGAACTGAATCCGCTGCGCGGATAGATCCGAACTGTCTCGCCTTCCGTTTGGTTTCCGTATCACGCTCCCTTTCCAGAAGAGCTGCAACTCTTCCAGAAAGGGGATACGTGATGACTCCATTGAGACAACGGATGACTGAGGATATGCAACTTGCTGGGTATTCGTCAAAGACGCAGCAAGCCTACGTGGGGGCGGTGCGCCAATTGTTCGCCCACTTCAAATGCAACCCGTCGCAGCTGACAGAGGAACAGTTGCGGCAGTATTTTCTGTACTTGGCCAACGAGCGAAGGGTGTCGCGTCCGACCGCGACGATCGCCTTATGCGGGATCAAGTTCTTTTTTGAACGCACGCTCAAGCGCGACTGGACGACGTTGGGACTGGTGCGGCCGCGTCGGGAGAAAAAACTGCCCGTCGTTTTGAGCCGGGAGGAAGTGCAGCGAATTCTGGAGCAGGTGCATACTCCCGTTTACCGCGCCTGCCTGAAAACCATCTACAGTTGCGGACTGCGTTTGCGGGAAGGCTCCCAACTGCAGGTGGCCGACATCGATTCCGGGCGGATGGCTCTCCACATTCATGGGAAGGGCGGCAAGGACAGGTATGTGCCCCTGCCGGATCGGACACTGAAGTTGCTGCGCGAATTCTGGAAAACTCACCGCTTGCGGCCATGGGTGTTTCCCGCAATCGCTCGTCGCTTGAAGACTGGTGCGCCGATCCACCCGCTCAGCGACAGCAGCTTGCAGAAGGCTTTCAAGCGCGCGGTCGATGCCGCGGGCATTTCCAAACGCGCTCACATTCACAGTCTTCGACATTCTTACGCGACGCATCTGCTGGAAATGGGCGTGAACCTGCGCATCATCCAGGAAAACCTCGGGCATGGCAGTGCGCGGACAACTCAAATCTACACGCACCTGACGGCGGAAGCGCGCGCGGCGGTAATGGACCCTCTCAACGAGCTCATGAAGGATCTCTGAAGCCGGGATCCTCGTGTTGGGGGTGGCCGAAATCGTCCGCCTCCACGCTGAGGCGTATCTCCGGCAATATGGAAGTTCCCTAAGTTCGGTTCAGAAACGGGCTCTGCGGGATATCTCCGCGTGCCGGACGCCGCTGCTGGGAGGCCACGTCTACCAGTGCGGCCACTGCCAGGAGAAAGTCTTCTCGTATCACTCCTGCCGCAACCGCAGTTGCCCGAAGTGTCACCAGGCGCAAGCCTGCTCATGAAGGCGGCCGCGGATGCTCTCCAGAAGCTCGCGGCGGATCCCCGCTATCTGGGCGCGCGTTTGGGCGCTTTGGCTGTCCTCCACACGTGGACGCGCGCCATGTTGTTTCATCCCCACGTCCACATGCTGGTCACCGCTGGAGGCCTCACTTCCGATGGTCAAACTTGGATCGAGCCCAAGTATTCCAAATTCCTGGTTCCGGATCCGGCACTATCGATCATCTTCCGCGCCAAGTTTTGTGACGGATTGAAAAAGGCGGGATTGCTCTCTCATTCACCGGTATCGGTCTGGAAGAAAAACTGGGTCGTTCATTCCCAACACGCCGGCCGTGGCGACATGGTCCTTGACTACCTTGCACGTTACCTGTTCCGCATCGCCATCTCCAACAGCCGCATCGAATCCATCGACAACAGCACGGTCCGCTTCCGCTATCGCGACAACCGCTCTCAGCAAATACGCCGTGTCACTTTGACGGGAGTTGAATTCATCGCACGCTTTCTTCAGCACGTTCTTCCTAGGGGCGCCACCAAGGTCCGGAACTACGGAATCTTCAGCCCCTCTTCAAAATCCATGCTGGCTCGCGCATGTCAACTACTCCCTCAACTCTCGCCACCAGCCGAATTTTCATCAACGTTGCCACCAGCCATAGAGCCTACCTTGACCGTTCCCGTTTGGCCAACATGCCCTCTGTGCCGTACCGGAACTCTCGTTCTGATCGGTCCCGTTGAACGCAGTCGATCACCATGATGCCCGTGTCCCAACAGACCCGTCCCACTTCGCGCTCACCCCACTGTGCGCTGTTGCCGAAGTGTGTTCGCCCCCACTATTCTTCGCAACACCGCGTCTCCTCAAACCCGCCACCGCCGCTTCACTTCGCCGACTCACCGCCTCCATCCGCGCTCCGGGCCACACACCTCCACCTCATTCAAAGTCCCGCGCCTTCTTCCGCGCGTTGAAATTCCATATCGGAAAATAGTCCTGGAATTCAGTTCAACAACGGATTTTGCCGCGGCTAAAATACTCGCGCGGCAAGAATCCTTAATTTGTTATACGGCCTTCGATTCAAGTCGCTCTCAGGATCGATCGCTCTAGTGCTTTGGGCACCTCGATGGGAATGAAGCGATCAGCAGAATACAGGTAATCCTCGCCACTCTCATCGATGACGCGAATGTCACCATCCTGAGCGGCGTCCTCATCGGGAATGACGCGATAGATCTTGTGCAACTCCAAGGACGCCAGATACCCAGAGTTATCCACGCAAGCGACAAAACTCGGATGAGCTTTCTTGGTACGCCTATTTTGCATCAGTCTAAGTAGCGCTTTCTTCTCATATCTCTTCTGCCTCTACCATGAGCCTCATACCAGTGCAATTCCGCAAGTCGGAGTTTCTTCAGTCTATCCAAATCGCGAATCGACGTGTTGACCGCAATCGTTTCGATATCGTGTATCTGATCAATGATCTCGAAATCCACGATAGAAAGCGTATCCGATGCTCGGGGCTATTCGGGTCCACCGTGTCCGCATAACGGCTTAACGATGAGCCGCGCGTCTTT
>QHXC01000455.1 GCA_003222815.1 Acidobacteriota bacterium
TTACGCTCCTTCTGGGACATCGTTCTCCCCCTTGCAGCGCCCGGGTTGGTTGCTACAGCTATTTTCTCCGTCATTGTCACCTACAACGAATTCTTCTTCGCCCTTATCTTGACCTCAACGCCGGCAGCTGCCACGCTGCCGGTTGGGACGGCGGCGCTCATCGGCAAGACCCAGACATTGTTCGGAGAGATGGCTGCAGCAGGTGTTGTGGCAACGATCCCACTGATCGCCTTTGCGCTTCTGGTTCAGCGGCATCTGGTACGCGGCCTGACGATGGGCGCGGTGAAGTGAAAAACTCAGGAGGGAACATGGCCCGCAAGATTGCCTACTGGACAAGCACCGTGATTGTCGCAGTAATGCTGCTATTTGCCCTGAGCTACCTCACCGGCAATCCGCAGGTGGTCTCAGGCTTCGCCAAAGCCGGCTATCCGCCGCACCTTAGAATAGTTCTTGGGATTGCAAAGCCGGCGGCTGCCATCGTTCTGCTGCTGCCCGGGCTCGCTTTGCTGAAGGAATGGGCTTACGCAGGCTCAGCTTTCACCTGGGTAATGGCCTTCATCGCCCACTACTCGGGTGGCGATGGCGTGCAAGTGTGGGCCATGCCGCTGGTGCTGCTGGCCCTACTCATCGTCTCCTATTTCTCCAGGCCTTCGAACCGCCGTATGGCGCTTTCGCCGTCGCGTGCTTGACTGAGGGAAATCGCACAATCTGTTCACTTTTCATTTGCACTTCCACGTGTCTTGTATTGCATGCCGCGGCCGCTACCGTTGCCCCGGATCGAAAGGGTCTGCACCCCAGCCTGCGAGGGCGGGAGCGACAAGAACCACTCGGCCTTTCAAAATGCGATCGTATGCCCGCGCCGACAGACCGAGCTTCGTGATGGCGTTCTCCATCTGTTTCTCACTCTCGGCATCGAGCTTGCAAAAACGGCGCAG
The DNA here is from genome assembly GCA_003222815.1 of Acidobacteriota bacterium. GTDB lineage: Bacteria > Acidobacteriota > Terriglobia > 20CM-2-55-15 > 20CM-2-55-15 > 20CM-2-55-15. Next base: position 936 of record QHXC01000455.1, read on the forward strand.
CGTCCGTGGCGTCATTTGCGCGTTGCAGTCAAGGCCGAAGGGCGCCAGCCGCCGGAATTGTTCCTCCCGCGCCGCCAGAATCCGCGAATGCCCGCCGAATCCTCTCCGGCCTCTTCCTGGGCCAGCTCCTTGTATCTCACCGCGGATACCTGAATGTGCAGGTCGATCCGGTCTAGCAGTGGCCCTGAGATTCTTGCCAGGTAGCGCTGGATCAACGGAGGCGTGCAGCTGCATTCGTGCAGCGGATCGCCGAAAAAGCCGCAAGGACACGGATTCACATTTTGGCGCCGAACGCAAAATCGAGATAACTCTCGAGAAACCCTACAGAAAGGAGCCGCCACCCCGCCAAAACAGTTTTGGCTTCCCTGCAAAGCTGCGCTATAGAACCGGGGATGTGTGAACGAAGGCTAGCTCGCCGTGCGTCGTGACGTTCAAGTCGGGTATCGTCTGGGGACAGGCTACTCAATTCCCGAATTCTAACTTGATTGATTCATCGAGCGCCTGATCCGGAAATTCCCCAGAAGTGGCAATCGCCTTCCACTTTTGAGACTCGTACTTCCACTAATCTCCCTCTTAAGCATGAGAGACCTCCGCGCCGTTCCGAATTCAACATCTTCGAAATACAAGATTTGTGAACTCGCTCAATTACGACGCTGGACTGGCATGCGTCTTGCTCACTGTAAATCACGGTACTGATCGCCAGAAGCCGGTTTGAATTCAATCTTGATCTCTCCCCCCCGAACCGGCCGAGTGGAACGTCACTGGACACGCCTCACGGTACCGACCCCCAGAAGCCGGTTCGAATCAAACTCTCCCCCCCAAACCGGCCAAGTGGAACGCCACTGGAGACGCCATGACGAGCCGGATTCCGAAGCTCACCGGGACGGCCGCGTCGGCCTGGCTCGCCCTCGCCGCGCCGTGGGTGCCTGCCTCCGCGCAGGATACTTCTCCGCTGCGTGCGACGCTCCCGCCAGCGGCACTTGGCGTTCGAGAGGCACAAACAGACGACAGTCCACCGGCGGAAGGCGAGTCGAGCCTCCCGCACACTGTGCGGGACGACCTTAATAGCGATCCAATTTTCGCTCGCCCTGGTCGCGCCAGTTGTTCCTTGCCGGGCTCTCCGGCATTCGCTGAAACCTCTCCGAATCCGCCTGAAGAGAAACGATCTGAAAAAGAGCGGCCGATTTCATACGGTGTGGAGATCGAGATCAACTCAGGCCATGCGGACCGCGGGTTCGTCATCAGCGATCGTCCGGTCGCCCAGCCTGTGGCATGGGTGTCCTCGAGCGTCGCCTCGTTTTCAGTGTGGAGCAATCTCACGCTGGGCGAGACCAGGGACGGCTCCCGTCCGAAGATCCTGGAAATGGAACTGACGCGCGAACACCAGTGGAGAAAGCTCACTATCGGACCAGCCATCAGGATGTTCTTCTACCGCGATCCCCTGCACGGCGACCGCTCCCGCTCGATTGAAAGCTGGGTGTACCTGTCGTATGACGCCGGGCAGTTCCGCCTGTTCACGAATCATAGCGTCGATGCACTGACGTACAGGGGCGCGTACTTTGGAGAGGCCGGAATCGGGTTCGAGCGGCGTGGGTCACAAAAGATCGAGATCGGAGGCTCGTTCGACACCGGATGGGCTTCCTCGAGGTTCAACGATGCGTATGTCGGCATCGCCAAATCAGCGCTCAATCGCATAAGCGTGGAGGGCTGGCTGACGGCTCACGTCAAGCCGCACTACTACATCGGGCCGCATCTCGAGTTCAGCCCTATCGTGGACCATACGGTACGCGCGGAGCTGGCACGGCCGGATTTACCACGGGAGTCGAATTCTAATGCGTTTATCATCAGCCAAGGTCAAAGAGTTCCCGGGCACTCTCCCGGCCGTGGGCCCGAAGCCGCAGCCGAGGCCGAGTCTAGTCGCACGCTTGGAACAGCTCCGCGCGATCCTGCGGCCCACACCGCATATACCGCTGGCCGTGGAGGGCATGAGGCTGTTCGCCAAGCTCGAGTATGTCAACCCGGTCGGCAGCATCAAGGACCGTCCCGCCTACTGGATCCTCAAGCGGGCGGCTGAGCGAGGTGAGATCTGTGATGAGACAACGGTGATCGACCCCAATATCTCCGGCACCTACGAGTCGTTCCTCCGGCGCCTCTGTCCCACGGTGGTGAAGGTTAAGGACCGCGACGACACAGGCGGATTCCTGAAGACGCGCCTGCAGATGGTCGAGCACCTGTGTGCCACCATTCCGAACGCCTATTGGAGCAACCAGTACGGCAACCTGGACGCCGTGGAGGCGCACTACGAGCTCACGGCGAGTGAGATCTGCGCCGATTTTGACTCGCTGGACTATGTCTTCATCGGCGTCAGCACGGCGGGAACGATCGCCGGGATGTCTCGTCGGCTCAAAGAGCGCTATCCGAACGTTCGGATCATTGCCGCCGATGCCAAAGGCTCGGTCATCTTTGGTGACGCACCCCGCAAACGCCATCTTCCCGGTCTTGGGTCGAGCATCGTCCCGCCGTTGCTGTCGCACGCCAGGATTGACGATGTAGTCCTGATATCCGAGCGGGAGAGCGTTGAAGCGTGCCGGGAACTCCTCACGACCCACGGACTGTTCGTGGGCGACGCCATACCTCGATACGGTGTTCAATCCCACATGGGCGATGAGACTGGAGTAGAGGCCATGCACTTCGATCTGTCGATCATCAGCGGCAAGACCGTCTTCGACATCATCCGCGCCCATCGGGCCGACTGCATCGGCATCGTTCGGGACGCGTATCTCGCGCACGCCCACGGGCAGTCCGTCAATCCGGACAGCTACTTCCTGCGGTTCCCCGAGAAGCCCGATTGCCGGATCATCGCCCTTCCGGCCTACCTCGGAGACGGCTTCCACGTGGCCGGGCTGAAGTGGATCGCCAGCTATCCCGGTAACATCCAGCGAGGCTTTCCGCGTGCGTCGGCCGTGCTCGTGCTCAATAGCTACGAGACCGGATACCCCTTTGCCGTACTCGAGAGCTCGATCATCTCGGCCGCACGGACAGCCGCGTCGGCCGCTCTTGCCGCTTACTGGCTGGAAGGGCAATCGCGCCGGGCGCATTCGTTGGGCATCGTGGGCACCGGGTTCATCGCCCGGTACGTGTACGACTTCCTGGTCGATACCGGATGGGAGATCGAGGAAGTCCGCTTGTACGACACGTCGCCTGTCGAGGCGGAGAAATTCAAAAACACGGCGTGCCGCCTCGAGCACCACCGCACGGTCACCGTTGCTCCCGACATGACACAACTTCTGAGGGCCTCTGATCTGATCGTTTTCACCACCGTCGCGTCCGCGCCACATGTCGCCGATGCTGCCCTATTCGAGCACAACCCGCTGGTGCTGCATATTTCCCT
>QHXC01000456.1 GCA_003222815.1 Acidobacteriota bacterium
TGGCTTCGCCAAATTTTCTTTGATGACGCAGCCACCCCTCCTTGCGGTGGTGCAAGGAGGGGAATAACGCCTTATCACAATTAATTCACACCTTCGGGGTGGTTCGTTCTAGCTCCGAATAGATTCTAGCGGTAGCTTGAACGAACCACCCCGTCCGCGCCTCCTTTGCCAAGGGGAGTTTTCGCTTCGTATAGGTTCGTCCTGAATTCCTCGACCTCAGGAACTCTGAACTCGCCCTCGTCGTTTTCCTATGCAGCATTCGTATCGCGTTTAGCCGCGAATTGCGCAATTCGCGGCTGAAAAACTTTGTCAACTCCGTGCTTCGGGATCTAGGCTATAAAAAAGAGGGAGGTCGTTATGGCTTTGGCTCTCTGGCTGATTCAGGCAACGCCGGAAAGTGGCTCCGACAACACGACGATGATTCGGGTCGTCGCGGGGGTGCTGGCGCTGGTGTGCGTGATCGCGATTGTTGTGCGACGGAAGCGGAAGGCCTCCAAAGAGGATTGGTCCTAGTCAGCCATCCAAAGTGATGACCATCGTGGACGAGCCGCAATCTTTCGACGCACCGCGCGTTGAACGGCCCGATTCATCGCTTCTCAAGTATTACGCCATCATTCCCCTCCACCTCTCTCGAAATCTCATTCAGCGCTGGCTTGGGCTTGCAACACTGTCCATAAGGCTCTTCAAGGATTCTTTCCTCGGTGAGCCGCACAAAGCCGGTCGAACCCGGCCTACGCAACTTCAGAAAAGCTTGATATGCCAGTGCGTTAGCCGTGTGGAAACGGTCATGCACTCAAACGTAGTGAATTATCTATTCTCTATGGAGGCATCATGAAAATCACTTTTAGCATGCTTTTGGCTTTCTTGCTTATGGCACCCGGGTGCAACAGTTCCACGTCGACGAAGGCGGCATCCGAAGAGCGGGACAACGTCAGGGACAGCTTGAAACACCAGCGGGACGAGTACATCCAAATGACCCGCGCAAAGCTGGATGAGTTTGATCAAAAGCTTGATGGTTTGGATCAACGTGTTTCGGCAATGAAGGGAGCGGCCCAGACGGACTTCAAGAACGCTATCGCCCGTTTGCGCGATCAGCGAAAAATCGTGGCCGATCGACTGGCGGACGTCGAAAAGGTCTACGTCGAATCCTGGACGACCATGAAACCGGAAGTGGATTCCGCACTCGCAGAACTGGAGCGATCTTACGATCAAATGGGCGCGACGTATGAACACGCCACGGCCCCACCGGCCAAGACTCGATCCAGACAGTAAGATATCGCACGATTCGAACTGCCGCCTGTGCAGGAAGCCGGCGGCAGTTTTTTCTCAGTGAGGCGCCCATGATCCTTCGTGTCGGACCTGTGCTTTCCATTCTGTTCGGGTTCTTGATCTTGCTTTTTCCGCGATTCTTGAATTATCTGGTGGCGATTTATCTCATCTTAGCGGGGCTGGTCGGCCTCGGAGTGGTGGTCTTCCGCTGATCCAACATCAGAAGGATTAGCTTTGCGCTGTTCCAGAAGGAAAACTCGTGAACACGTTTCGAATCGCACTCGCCAATATCCGGTTCCCGGCCACTCCAGAGGAGTCGATCACGCTCGCCGTGCAGGCCATCGATCAAGCCTCCATCAAGGGAGTACGGATCATCTGCTTTCCGGAATGCTTCATCCCCGGCTATCGAGTGGGCAAACCCGTGCCGCCTCCCAATCCGGAGTTCCTCGAACGCGCCTGGTCCGTCATCGGCGAGGCAGCCGCGAAGGCAAACCTCACCGTCGTTCTCGGAACGGAACGCTTTGTTGACGGTGCACTCGTGGCGACCGCCCTGGTTATCCATCAGGACGGATCGATCGCGGGCTTTCAGGACAAGGTCCAGATCGACCCCTCCGAAGAGGGCACCTACACACCAGGCTCCGGCCGCCGCGTCTTTCAAGCCGGCCCCTTGACTTTCGGTGCCGCGATCTGCCACGAAGGCTGGCGGTATCCAGAGACCGTCCGCTGGGCCGTACGGCATGGAGCACACGCTGTGTTTCATCCGCACTTCCACGAAGCGGAGCCCGGTTCTTACCGGCCAGCGGCCTTCGCCGATCCCGCGAATACCTTTCACGAGAAGGCGGCGCTGTGCCGCGCCGCCGAGAACACCTGCTATTTCGCAAGCGTCAATTTCGCGAGTCCCGGCTCCGACCACATCGGCGATCGTCCGTCCGGATGGGACATTACTCAGCTACCAGCCCTACGGTGAGGAAGGATTGCTGATCGCAGACATCGACATCACCACGGCGACCGGGCTATTTGCGGCACGTTGCAGAACTGTTTCGTGAGCAACCCGCGGGAGCGGCGTCGATCGCCATAGCGGCCGTGCAGTTCCCATGGGCATTGTAGAGTTACGACAGTGAGGTGTGCAGCGCCGAAAGTGCGCTGCGAAGGCACCTGGGTGAGCTGGTGCAACTACGAGTGCGAACCGTGGAGCGCGTTGCCCGCACCATCTGTACCAATGTCGTCAGACCAACTTTGTCGTCCCAGCGTTTTTCCGCCGCCACGTTACTGTTCCGATACGGATAATCGTATTCAAACTCAGTTGCAGCGAACACTGTCGGGCCGCCTGCTCTCCACCAACGCGTAGCGATGATTTCCGCCGTGGCTTCCGTGACCGGATGGACGGGAATGTGCGCCTTCAGTTCATCGACAAACTGGCCGCGCTGCTGTGCGCGTTCGGGTGAGTCGGCGCGGTAGATGCCGTGTGCGAGTTCCGCGACGGTCATGGCGGAGATGACGATCGGCGCATCGCCGATATCGGCAGAGGCCCGGATATTGCGGAGCACTTCAGGCGTCGTGAGCTTGGCGCGTTCGGCCGCGACCAGGACGCTGGAATCGAGGACTAATCCACGGATGGTGGATTCCATGGTTCACGATAGGTTTGGATGCCTTCTTTCACATCTCGTGCAAAGTCTTCATCGAGGACCGCATTAGCTCCACTGGCTTCAAGTGCGGCGATCACTTCGGAGATTTTCCGGCCAGGCGCAGCGGGCGTTTTGATGACAGCGACGGGACGATGATC
>QHXC01000457.1:0-2649 GCA_003222815.1 Acidobacteriota bacterium
CCTGAATCCAGTTGCCTGTGCGAGTTCAGTACTTGTCCGCCAGTGGGGATAATCGTAGGCAAGGCACCAAAGTAGGAGGAACTCCTCAGACCTTGCCGGTACGGTGTGAATAAAGGGCATGGCTGGGTTGTGCCAGGCCAGACGGGAAACAAGATCTTCAAGGGATAGGGACTGATGTGGCATTGTTCACGCTCCTCATCACGCTCAATGGGAAAAGTCCCCGGCGCCGGCGAGCGTGAGAAGCCGGCTTCGATGACGGGACGGCCGTCCCGACAGCTACCGGGGTCGGGAGCTTTCTATATCTCTACGGGTGGACACATCAGGGGCTCACCTTTCAAGCAAGTCCCGGATCTTCTGGCACGCAACCGCAGAGGCAAGCGGTGCGTTCAAGACGGTGGTCTCCGGAGACTCTGCGCCCGGAGACATCCTCTCTGCAACGCTGCGAAACGACGATTACCCATGATCGTTCTGGCCGCCCTCTCGCAGGTCGATTCAAAGCTTAAACCGACGAGGCGATCCAGGCAGTCAATGCGGCATACGTCCTTTCCCTCTTCGACCCGCCGAAATGCTGCGATTTCATTCCGCTCAAACCCCTTGAACTCAGTTTCCAGCGCGGTCAGCTTTTCGACGGGCCGAACCTTTGCCATCTGACGAAAACCGTAGACGAATATCAGGGCCGCTACGGCCGAGAGAATCTCAAGCGGTAGCATCGTATGGAAAGGACTTGCCAATGACACACCGATAGCGAGTATGGTCAGCGCCGTTGAGAGCGTGATGGTAAGCCATGTGTTGCTCGACAAGTTCCACCTCACATGTGGACCTCGCGGAAAGGGCGGATGCCGTGATGTGAGCACGGCGCTCGGTCTGCAGACCTACCCGCCCCGTCGTGCACATCCTACCGCATCGGTGAGTGGACGGGGGAGAGCCTTTAATGTTGATGTCGCTCTGACTGTAGATGTCGGGCGGCTCACAGGCGGGGGCTACGGTCCGTTGAATTGGAATCGATCGGGACCCGTGTTTGTGGCCGTGTCCCAACCCAGGCCGCGGGATGAGTTCATTGCCGCTTACCGGAATCTCGCCACAACCAAGACGAACGCATCCGCTCAAATCCGCATCCGCGAAGAGGGGTAGTGATCTCACTCACGGCACCAACCATTAGGGATCAGGATGGCTTCGGTCGGCTTTCTCTTTGGCGCAGGGGTAGGTAAACCCCAGCGCGAAACTAAGGCCGAAGACCATATGCTCGTGCAGCAAATCCGGATGCTGATCCGCGACTTTCACAATGACCTTGCCGAGTTCCTCGGCCGTCACGTTGTCGGGCACGCAGAGGAGACCCCGCGTGAAATCTGAGTTATTGATGGCATCCGCCGCGCCTAGCAGGTAGCCCCAACAGTAGGCCGCCTCGACAGCCAATGAGGCGTGGCTTGCGGTTGCGCGTTCCCAACTGGGTAGGTCTAGTAATTGAGACGCTGCGCGGCAGTGGTTGACCAATACCCGAAACGACCGATCCGGTGCGGCTCCTGGCCCCGGCGGCATCATCAAGAACATTCCTAAAATCATTGGAAGCATTTCTCCTCCGTTCAGGTCTTTTCCTTACCGGAAAGCCATTTCCAGGTACATGTCAACAGCGCAAGCGGTGCTCCCAGCATCAGGCCAAGCCCGATGAGCCCAACAAGAACTCGGTCTGAACTCGCCAATCGGCTAGGATTCACAGTGTTGTGCGTCCATCGACGCCCACGGTACCGCAGTGGGGCTTTGCGTCGACCAGCGTCCGAACGTGCCAACTCCCTAAACCGCCGCGGTGAAAAACGGGGCCGAACGGGATCAGCAACGGAGGTCGAGTTGATGAGCCCACATGCCACCGTACATCGGGACGGCCGGGCTATCCGCCAAAGAGAAGATTCATCCCTCCGGCCAGGACGAATTGCTGGGTGAATTGCTGTTCACGAGACGCGTGGGACACGCTTGAGGCTCATCGGAAGGATTACGAGAAGATTGGCCAATCGCGACGGTGTAGGTTGATGGTGGTTCGTTAGCCCCCACGTTCGAGGGATTGTCCACATCGCAGACTTGCGTCCATCGCGCAGAACGTCACGAGTACCGGATACAGTTGCCGGTACGTGTTGAAGAATCCGACGACACGCTCTTCCTGTTGAAATGGCTGAATGATCGCGTTCAACAAAATGCGATCGAAACATCGGTAATGGAATCGGATGCTATTCTTGTGGTGCTCGTAGAACGCATTCATGGTGAAACCTCAGATGTCCCGAGCCGTCGAATGATTTCACGCTTCGACAAGGCACTCCTCTTCAAGCGGTTTTGTGCCTCAATCGTGAGCCTGTAAAGAAGAGCGTCCCGTAAAAGACGGGGATCTTGGTTGTATTCCAGTACCTGCTCAATGTGAACCGTCCCTTCCTTGCCGGATTCCAAAACGTAGGTGAACGATTCACTGCCCATTTCTTTATCGACGAATACTCGTTCAATCGGATCGCCACCCCTTGGCCTCGGGTTCACTTTTGAGTAAGGAAATTGCAGGGCTTTGCCCGAAGCCCTGATCTCAAATGCCTTCTTGCGATTGTTATGTTTGACTAATCTGATCTTCATAACAGACCCTCAGATTCCAACTCCTGGATCATATCGAGAACCCGC
>QHXC01000457.1:2689-6088 GCA_003222815.1 Acidobacteriota bacterium
GGCAAGCGTTCTGGATTACTTCGCTCGTCGTGGTTGGTAAAACTGCTAACTCTGGTGGCGGGTTTTGCGAGTGGATTGGCGTGTTGTGCTAGTGAATACGACGACGTCCGGCGGTACTCTGAAATCACAAAGAATTTGGGAGGACACGATGACCGTAACAGAAGTTAGAGAGAAGAAAGAAAGCTCCAATCGCCTCACCTTTCCCTCGAAGGCATTCGCGGCCCAGAGCCCAACGTCTGGGCTGGGTCCATTCACAGTTCCACGGCGAACCCCACGAGCACAGGATGTTCAGATCGAGGTCTTGTACTGCGGTGTCTGTCATTCGGATTTGCATCTAGTTCGTAATGAATGGAACGCGTTCATGCCGACCGTTTATCCGTGTGTGCCAGGACATGAAATTGTCGGGCGTGTGGTGAAGGCGGGCAGCGCGGTTAAGAAATTCAAGGAAGGCGACATTGCCGCAGTCGGCTGTATGGTCGATTCGTGCCGCAAGTGCCCGAGTTGTATCGCAGGCGAAGAGCAGTACTGCGAGAATGAAATGATCTTGACCTACAACAGCGATGACAAAGTCCTCGGCGGCGTCACCTACGGCGGCTATTCGGAGAGCATTGTCGTGGACGAAGCGTTTGTGCTGCGTATTCCCAACGGGCTCGATCCGGCCGGTGCCGCGCCGCTGCTCTGCGCGGGCATTACAACATATTCGCCGTTGCGCCATTGGAACGTTGGCAAAGGACAGAAAGTGGGAATTGTCGGCTTGGGCGGTTTAGGGCATATGGGGCTCAAATTCGCCAAAGCATTCGGCGCTCATGTCGCGCTATTCACGACATCGCCACATAAGGCCACAGATGCATTCCGCCTGGGCGCTGACGAAGTCATCGTGTCCACGGACAACTCCGCGATGCAAAAACATGCCGGTAGTTTTGATTTCATCCTCGACACAGTGTCGGCGGATCATGATTTGAATGCCTATCTTCAGCTGCTGAAGCTCAACGGCACGATGACGCTGGTCGGAGCGCCACCGAACCCATCCGCGGTGGCTTCGTTCAGCTTGATTGTGAAACGGCGTCAGTTAGCCGGTTCGTCGATCGGCGGAATTCGCGAGACACAGGAGATGCTGGACTTCTGTGCCGAAAAAGGAATCAGCGCTGACATCGAATTGATCGGGATTCAGCAGCTCAACGAGGCTTACGAACGGCTGCTGAAGAGCGATGTGAAATACCGGTTTGTAATCGACATGAAGTCGCTTCGATGAATTCCGAATTAAGGTCTGGACTATGACACATCTCTTCCAGGTTTCCCGAACGCTTGTCAGACGGCTGGAGGAATTAGGGATTCCTCCCGTCTCGGTGTTGCATCAGGCAAACCTTCCGCCAAGGCTGTTTGAGCAGAGCAAGATTTGGATGACAACCGAGGAGATGTTCTCCTTGTATGACGCGATCTACGAGATTAGCGGCGACCCCGGGATAGGGCTGAAACTCGGGAGCGAAGAGCGGATTGAGCGTTACGATCCGATCGCCATCGCCGCGGTCTATGCGCGTTCGTTTCGCGACGCCTTGGATCGGATGGCCCGCTACAAACGCCTGACATGTCCGGAAGAGATCCGAATCGCCGAACGCGGAGATGAATGCGCCGTTCAATTCATGTGGCTGCTGGCGGAGACAACGGAGCCGCCTACTTTGATTGATATCTGCTTTGCCTGGGTGGTGACGGTAGGCCGGCGGGGAATAGGGCGGGACATCAAACCCTTACGCGTTGAATTCCAGCGTCCTGAAGCGAACCGCCGGCTTTATGAGCGCCACTTCGGGTGCCCGGTGAAGTTCGGGGCAGGGCGCAACAAGCTGGTCTTTCGCAAAGAGGACATATCCAGGCCTTTCCTGACGCACAATCCTGATCTTCTTGAACTCGTGGCGCCGCAACTGGAAGCGGAACTAAGACGACAGACATCCGATCAGTCCCTCAAAGAACAGGTGAAGGGAATCCTGAAGAAGTTGCTTGCGGGGCAAAGACCCCGATTGGAGGATGTTGCGCTCGAATTGCGAGTCAGTAGCCGGACGTTACAGCGCCGCCTCCTTGAAGAGGAAATTACATTTCAGATCGTAGTCGAAGAAGCGCGGCGGGAAATGGCAAAGCACTACTTGCTGCAATCCTCGCTCGAACTGAATGAGACCGCATATCTCTTGGGATATGAAGACCCGAATTCGTTCATCCGGGCATTTCACAAATGGGAAGGAGCGTCTCCGGGCGAGTGGCGCTCGACGCGGCGGCCATACACCACTGTTTGAGTATCGATCAATGAGCAACAAGAAGATTTGGTTTATCACTGGAGCCAGCCGTGGCATGGGTGCCGATTTCGCCAAGGCCGCCCTGGCGGCCGGCCACGCGGTTGTGGCCTCGGGCCGGGACAGCGACCAGGTGTCCAAGGCCTTGGGACAGTCGAACGACCTGCTGGCCGTCAAGCTGGACGTCACTAGCCGCGCCGATGCTGAGGCGGCGGTGCGGGGCGCTGTCAACCGGTTCGGCCGCATCGACGTGCTAGTGAACAATGCTGCCAGTTTTTACGCGGGCTACTTCGAGGAGCTGACGCCGGAACAGGTAGACCGACAGTTGGCGACGAGCCTCATTGGCCCAATGAACGTCACCCGCGCTGTCCTACCGGTGATGCGCAAGCAGCGCTCGGGCCACATTATCTCGATCTCCTCGTCAGCGGGCCTCGCTGCTGGCTTCGAGTTCGTTAGCGCCTACGCCGCGTCGAAGTTCGGCCTCGAAGGTTGGATGGAGTCGATGCACGCCGAGGTCGCGCCGTTCGGCATCACCACTACTATCGTCAACCCAGGGTTCTTCCGGACGGAGCTCCTCACGGAGCAATCGACGAACTACGCCGAGCCGGTGATCAAGGACTACGACGAACGCCGAGCGAAGCAGCTGGAGTTTTGGAAAGCCCAGAATGGCAAGCAATCAGGCGATCCGGCGAAGCTCGCGCGAGCGCTCATCATCATTGCGAGTCAAGAACCACCGCCGCGCCGCTTTGTCGCCGGTGCCGATGGCATTGCCACCGCGGAGCAGAAGATCGCCGATCTGAAGGCGCAGATCGACCCTAACCGGGATCTCTCGACGTCCCTCGCTTTCGACGGAGAGTCCGCCACACGGGCGCTGTAGATGGCGATGTGGCGTACCGGCACTCCATCACCTGCAGGCAAGTAAAGAAGGAGATGAAATGAAAAAACGCAAACTTGGAAAGAGTGGACTTGAAGTTTCGGTTTTGGGATTCGGTTGCTTGGGTCTGAATTACGCCTACAGCCAAACCATCGATAAAAGAGAAAGCATTGCCTTACTCCGCGCCGCTGTTGAACGTGGCGTTAGTTTCTTTGATACAGCCGAAATGTACGGACCGTTTACCAA
>QHXC01000286.1 GCA_003222815.1 Acidobacteriota bacterium
CAGACCTCTCACTCCTCGCTTCCGAAACCCGCGAATTCCACCATTCAATCCCCATAGTCCCGCGTCCGCCGCAGACGCCAGCGGCTCACTACAAACCGCCCAATCGAAAGTGCTCCGGACAAACCTCTTCCCATTTCCTACCTTTTTCCGCCGGAGCACTTCCGATTGGGATCTCGCGTTACGCGCCAACTGGCGCAAATTGCCTAGAGCTAAGAGGTCACCGCACTGTGCGGACGGCGCAAAGCCATCAATCACCAGCTGCTGCCGCGACTACCGCGCGGGCGCGACCATCAACTTCGAAATGGACGCGGCCGACAAGGACAAGCAGATCACGACGCCTCTACTCGTCCTCTGGGGGACAAGAGGGGCTGCGCCGACCGACGAATATCCGACGGTGTGGCGCAAATTCGCGCGCAACCTCGTGACCATAGAGCCGCTCGCCACCGGGCACTACATACAGGAGGAGATGCCCGAGCAGTGTTTGGATCGTTTCTTCGTTTCTTCAAATTCTTCGTGGCCTGACAGCCCGAGACTTAGAGGCCGTCTGTTCGTGGCCACGAAGAGACGTACAGGCAAGCCTCGCACGCATTCTTTAGGCTGTGACGTTAGTAGAAGACGGGAGTCGTTTCCGGTGGATGCAAAGTGAAGAGTATTGCGAGTAGTGGTTCCCATAACCGTGCGTCAATGCAAAGTCTTTGGAAATTAGAGGCGTGTAAACGCGACTGGCCAACTACTGTCTCAGAACCTCACAAGATTACTTCTTCGAACCGGACTTGAACGAAGCCGCTGCGCGGCGGACGCTGCGCGTGGGCTTACCCAACGTGGTAGCTGACAGGTAAAGTGTGGGTCACAAAGGAGGCAACCTTTATGACCCCATTACGAAAAAGGATGCTGGAGGAACTCCAGCGTCGTAATTACTCACAGCTTACAATCCAAAGCTACCTTCACGCAGTAGAAGATTTCGCGCGCTATTTTGGAAGGAGTCCCGATCAACTCAACGAAGAGCACATGCGGGAGTATCACCTGCATTTGGTCCACGACCGGAAACTTGCGACCAATACCATCATTGCCAGAATTGCGGCGCTGCGTTTCCTGTTTGTAAAGACGCTTCGACGTCCGTACGTGCAGGTGGATTTGCCTCGTCCCAAAACCGAGAAGCGGTTGCCGGTAGTGCTGAGCCGCGAGGAAGTCGGACGGCTGATCGATTCCGCCAGTAACTTGCTCCATTACACGATTCTCATGACGTTGTATGCGACCGGCCTGCGGCGGGCCGAATTGTGCGATTTAAAGGTGGCCGACATCGATACTCAGCGCATGGTGCTCCACGTCCGGCAGGGCAAAGGGAAACGGGACCGGGATGTGCCGATGACGCCGAAGCTGTTGGAGACCTTACGAGAGTACTGGCGCTGGATGAAGCCGAAGACCTATCTCTTCCCAGGCATGGATAACAACTGGCGTGCCGACAAGCCGCTGAGCCCGAAAGCCATCTACTTCATCGTTCGAGAGGCCGCCAAACGGGCCGGTATCACGAAACCCGTATCTCCACATTGCCTTCGACACTATTCCGAGTCCCGGACTATGCCGAGTGATAGTGGATTGACTGCGCTGGGGCCCTGTGATTCCGGCACCGCGGGCCACGTGTATGGAAAAGCACTCGGCATAGTTCGGTCGGATCTACAGATTGCTCAGGAAAGCCAAAAGGGAATCTGCAGGCTTGTAGCGGCGTTGTTTAGCATTCGGTGGTGTGGTTTTGGCGAGTGCAGCCTCTTTCATGGCCAGCGTTGCTTCCAGATAAATTTGTGTTGTTTCCACAGATTCATGCCCGAGCCAGAGGGCGATAACGGATCGATCAACTCCCTCCTGCAGCAGATCGAGAGCCACGGTGTGCCTCAATACATGAACGGTGACACGCTTCTGTTTCAACGAAGGACAAACCCTGGAAGCTGTCGCGGAATGCCGAACCAACACATAGTGCACGCCATCCGGGCTGAGACGACCACCTCGGGCATTTGGAAACAACACGCCATCGTCGCCTCGTTGCGGTTCACGCATCCACGTTTTCAACACGGCGACTGTGGATTTGGCCAGCGGAACGCATCGTTCCTTGCGTCCCTTACCGATCACACGCACGTGGGCGCCGGTATCGAGTGCGACATCGCCGCGCTTGAGCCCGGTCATTTCCGATAGACGCAAACCCGTTTGGGCAGCGAGTAAGAGAAAGGCATGATCACGGCGGCCAAACCACGTGCGCTGATCAGGCGCAGCCAGCAATGCATCCACTTCGGCCCGAGTGAGAAAGCGAACCAAGGCTCGGCTGAAGCGCTTGCTTGGGATGGCAATGACACGCTGGATCTGTGCCGAATGAGTCGGCAACTCAAAAGCGGCATAACGAAAGAACGAGTGGATCGCTGTCAGCCGCAGGTTACGGCTACGGGCGGTCAGTCTGCGTTGCTTTTCGAGATGATCCAGAAACGCCACGATCAATGGCGCATCGATCTGTTCAAAGAACAGGTGGGAGGGTTGTTTTTGCAGCCTCTGTTGCGCAAACTTCAGGAACATCCGGAATGTGTCGCGATAGGAACTGATCGTATGCGGGCTGACCTGTCGTTGCTGCATGAGGCGCTGCGTGAAAAAACGTTCCAAAAGCGGAGCAAACTTTGTATTGGTGATCATGACGGGTTTTCCCAGCGTCGTTCGAGCCGTTTCATTGCTTCCCGCATTAGTTCAGGCCATGCACTGAGGTACCAAAACGTATCGGCGACGTGAACATGACCGAGGTAGGCCGACAACATCGGTAAGCGCCGTTCGACATCCTCACCGGACCGATACCATTGCAGCATCGTGTTCACAGCGAAGCGATGCCGCATGTCGTGCAGACGCGGCCCTCGGCTGGCCATTAATCCTCGCAGCCCGATCTGTCTGGACAATAGATAGAACGTTCGATGGATGTCTCCGATATCCAACCGATTGCCGCGACTGGATACAAACAGGTATGCCGATATCGGCCGTCCGCCAAAGAAACGCTCCCGTCGAGTGATGTAGTCCGCAAGGATGTCGCGGCTGGAACCGTGCAACGGCACAAGACGGGACTTACCGAACTTTGCTCCGCGGATCGTTAAGACAGCGGCCTTGAGATCGACATCCGGAAGTTCAAGATTCCGCGCTTCACCGATACGCATGCCGGAAACGTTGAGTAATCCGAAAAGGCAATGGTAGGTCCACGGTCGGAGTGTGCGCCGGCAAGGCAGGTTGAGAGCCGCGCGCAATAAAGCGTTGATCTCGTCATCTGTATACAAGTATGGCCGGGCGCGTTTCGGACGAAACGGCAGTAGGCCCTCGGCTGGAATTTGCGTCCGCGGATCTGTGGCGCTGCGATAGCGCGCGAACGTTCGAACGAGACTGAGTCGCCTCGCCCATTCGGCCGGTTGAACAGTAGAGGGTTGTTGCGCCCACTTGAGGGCCAACTGCTGAGTGATGAACGAGGCGCGGTGCTGTTGCATGAACGTCACAAAATCAAGCAGTCCGACTCCTGCTTCGCGC
>QHXC01000287.1 GCA_003222815.1 Acidobacteriota bacterium
AACCGCCGATGAAATTGTGGGACTTCCAGAAGACTGAATCATCGGTTGCGTCGTACAACGGGTTCCCGGGCAACAGGCCTAGAGGACGATATCCTTCCACGTCAAATCCAGGGAACGCCTTGGCCGGAGCCGCGGCGACAAAGGCTGGAGCAAAGCCCAGCTTGGCGAGGTCAAATCCCTTGCTGGCGGGAAAGTCACTATCCCGCCAGTAGTAATAACCATACCGAAGGTTTAGCACACTCGTCGAATTTGGAGTCATCGTATAGTTCAGGACGGGCATGTAGGTGTCCCGGAAGAGGACGGAGTTCTCAACATCGGCGATCTCCCCGGGCGTGCCGCGGAAATAGACCGGGAACGGCTCACGGCTGCGGTAATTCGAAAAACTTCCGCTGATGCTCTGTTTGCTGTTGAAGGTGTGATCCACTTTACCTGTCGTCTGCCAAGTGTTATCGAGCAGGACGTCCCCGCCGAAAAAGTTGTCTCTGCCTGCGACGTCTCCCGAACTTTTCGGCGCAGGATAAAAGTTCATCACCGCCCTGCCGACCGGATTGATCCGGTTGTCTGGAATCCTGTTGCCGGGGAACGGAACACGGGTGAATCGGCCGGGGTTGGCTGGATCAGGCCGCGTGGTCAGCGGGTCGTAGATCACGACCTGGCGTCCTTGGGCGTCGAAGGTCTGAGAAAAATCGCCCTTCTTTTGCAACTCCGTTGGGACGGTTAGCGACTGGGTCCAGCTCGTTCCCGTGTGGTACCCCTCGTGTGTAGCCCAGAAGAAGGTCTTGTCTTTTTTGATGGGACCACCCACAGATCCGCCCCACAACCAGTAGAAGAAATTCTGCTTGGGAATACCGGCGCGATTGGAAAAGAAATCATTCGCGGCCCATTGTGACGGGCGCTGCTGAATGTGGGCATGACCGTGGTATTCGTTGCTTCCGGACTTCATGGTCGTGTTGAATACGCCGCCACCCGTTCGACCCATTTCCGCATCGTACGTATTGACCTGGACCTTGATCTCCGCCACCGCGTCGATGTTCGGGACGAAGATCGCGCGGTTTCGTAGATCCGTGATCGGCACTCCATCCAGCAAGTAGTTGTTGCCTCGGATCGGGCCACCGCCGAGCGACAGCAGCGACGAGTTGGTCTGATCCTGCATTCGAACGTAGAAAGGATTTCCGGTGTGGATCACGTTGGGAACCGTCAGCGCCATCATGAAGGGATTTCGACCTGTGTTAGGTAACTGATCCAGAAGAAGGGACGGAAGCCCTCCTCCCGTGCTTGCCGTCGATGTCTCCACTAGTGGGGCATCTGCGACAACCTTGATCTCTTCGGTGATCGCGCCGACCTCTAAATTGATATCGAGCGTGATGAATTGCTGGGTACCGATGTTGATACCCCCCCGCTCAAACGTTTTGAAACCCGGCAAAGAAGCCCGCAGCCTGTAGGTTCCGGGCGCCACGAAGTTGAATACGAACTCGCCTACTTCGTTGCTGACGGTGTTCCGCGCGACGTTGGTTCCCTCATTGATCAGTGAGACCTCGACGCCCGGAATAAGTGCGCCACCGGCATCGCGAACAGCACCGCGCAGTCCTCCCTGAAACCCTTGGCCAAACGCGGTTGTCACGCCTGCAAACCAAAGAAGGACGCACCCAATGAACGCGAAACTGCGAAAATATTTGACCTCGCTGCTTTGCATATTCATATCTCCTCCAAAAGGACAACTCTCTGGCCAAACTCGGAGTATGAGTTCCCAGGGCGTGAGTGAGTTTCCGTGAGCCTTAGAATTTCAGGGGTCGAAGTGTACTATCGCTCGCAATGTTCAAAAGTTCAACATTTTTGACCGGGCTTTATGTTTGAATGGTCCGCGCAAGCCTTCGCGGCTAGATGATCCGCAAATCGTTGCCTGTGGATATCGAGCCGTATTAGATTTCGAGTGTGACTTTCGAATGTGGAGCGGTCCGATTAATAGACGTGAATTCATTCTTTCCGGCGCGGGGTTCCTTTTTCAGATCGGTAGAATCAAAGAAAGCCTGATCATTCGATCTGAGGTTCCGGCAGATTTCGAGACGCCGATTCCTCTGCTCGATCGTCAGTGGCTCACACCGAACGATCTGCATTTCATCCGGTGCCACTTGCCGATTCCGCGGGTGGATCTGAATACGTGGAATCTCACAATCGACGGGGAAGTCCAACAGCCGCTCAAGCTTGAGATGCAGGATATCCATCGCTTCAGGGAGACCAACCAGACGGTCACACTCGAATGTTCCGGCAACGGCCGTGTATATTCCGATCCGCCGGTTCCAGGGCTGCAGTGGGAGAAGGGGGCTGTCGGCACGGCTCGCTGGGCGGGTATTTTGCTGCGTGATGTTTTGAACCAGGCTGGTGTGAAGCCAACCGCAAGGCACATCATCATGAACGGCGCGGACGTGCCGCCCGGCTCGGTACCGGATTTTGTCCGAAGCATCCCGATTGAAAAGGCCATGCATCCGGACACGATCCTCGCCTATCACATGAACGGTGTGGACATTCCGATCGAGCATGGCTTTCCCCTGCGATTGGTCGTTCCCGGTTGGGAGGCGGCATCGTCCACCAAGTGGATCGTGAATATTCGGGTCTCTGAAACTGAGGCCGACGGATATTTCATGCGCAATGCGTATCGAATTCCGAACCGGCCAGTGGCGCCCGGAACCGCCGTCGACCCGAAAGACATGATTCCGTACACGGCGCTCGATGTGAAATCGGTCTTCACGTCTCCGCTCGAAGACTCCACTACCCGCATCGGTTCTTCCATTGAGCTGCGTGGTTTCGCGTGGGCGGGCGTAGCGGACATCACTCGCGTTCACGTTTCAACCGACTTCGGCCGGACCTGGACTGCCGCCACCTTGGACGCGGATAAGGCAAAGTATGCGTGGCGCCGCTTCCGCCACGTCTGGAAGCCGACTCAACCGGGTTCCTACATCGCGATGTCGCGTGCCACGGATAGTCAGGGCAGGACGCAGCCCATCGCGGCGAGGTGGAACCCGGCCGGCTACCTCTACAACGTCATCGACAAGGTGCGCATCAATGTACAAGGTTAGCGCTTCAGCAATCGGCGCCCTGCTCCTACTGATTCCGGCGCTGGCTACCGCTCAAGCCCAGGCAACGACGCAAATGGCGCAAAAGATGGAGAGCACGTGCACCGGCTTGTGTCACGGCCCAAGCTTGATTGCGCAACAACGCCTCGAGCGCGCCGGTTGGAGCAGAGAAGTCGATAAGATGATTCTTTGGGGAGCAAAGGTAGCCGATGCGGATAAGGACCCACTCATCGATTATCTGACCCGCACTTTCAACAGTAATCGACCGCGGCCCTCCACTTCGAAAACCGTAGCGCAGGGCAAGGGCATGGACATCTTCCAAATCTCCTGCATGAGTTGCCATGATGACAAGCCCATTGCCGCGCTTAAACTCGATCGCGCCGGTTGGAGTCGTCAGGTGGACCGAATGATCAATTGGGGC
>QHXC01000288.1 GCA_003222815.1 Acidobacteriota bacterium
AGGACAATAACCTGTGGGCTACCCGGATCTTCAACCGGCTCGACAATACCCCGCCCGACGCGAAGCGGACTGAACCGAAGCGGGTGATCGAGGGCGTAAACACCGAAATCCAGTTTAGCGGCGGCCTTTACGTTGACCCGAAGAACGGGGACATTTATTCGATAGAAGCCGACACGGGGAACAAAATGACCGTGTTTTCTCACGATGCCCACGGAAACGTCGCGCCTAAGCGTCACTTGAAGACTCCTCATCGCGGCTACGCTCTTGCTGTCGACGAAGCGAACGAAGAGATTTACGTTTCGGTCGAGTACCCTCCCAAGGTGCTGGTGTACCGCAAAGGCGCTTCCGACAATGAAGAGGCGCTGCGAAGGCTCGAAGGAGATCATACCGGCCTGGAGGCAGCCCACGGTATTGCCGTTGATTCCAAGGGAAAGCTGATGTTCATCAACAATTGGGGCAATGCCAGTAACTTCAAGGTCCAGGGTTCAGGCAAGTTCAATCCGCCTTCGATTGCGATCTACTCGAGCGACGCGAAGGGTGACACTCCTCCGATGCGCGTCATTCAAGGTCCGAAGACCCAGTTGAATTGGGCTGCAGCCATGGCTGTGGACCCGGACAGCGGAGAAATATATATCGCCAACGACGTGGGCCAATCGATCCTTGTCTTCAAGGAGACGGATCAGGGCGACGTTGCCCCGACACGAGTCATCAAGGGGAGTAAAACCGGTTTGAGGAATCCCACAGGTGTGTCTGTCGATTTGAAAAATAAAGAGGTGTGGGCTTCGAACCTCGGTAACTCTTCAGCCACAGTTTATCCGCTTAACGCCAACGGAGATGTGGCGCCGCTACGCATCATCCGCAGCGCGCCTATCGGCAAGGTGTCGTTGAAATTCGGCAAGACCGAGTCGGTGGCCTATGACAGCAAGCGGCAGGAACTGCTGGTGCCCAACTGTGTGAATCATCCGCAGATTGCAGCGTTCTCCAGGCTGGCGACGGAGAATACGCCGCCCACCCGAACCTTGGAGGGACAAAAGACGCTGATCAGCAGAACCATGCATGATCTGGCGTATGATCCGGCTCACGATGAGATTGTTGTGACCAGTCCTCTGACACAGGCGATTCTGGTTTTCCGTGGAGGGGCCAGTGGAGAAGAACCGCCGGTTCGCGTGATCCAGGGACCTCATACCCAGATCCTGGGTGTGGGGGCTATGGATAAGGTGACTGTGGATCCGGAAACTGGTGAGATCTACCTGCCCACCGCCAAACACAACGTTGTGGTGTTTCCGTATGGAGCGAACGGCGACGTAGCGCCCAAGCGAGTTCTGGGCGGACCCGACACTCAAATTCGATTCGCCGAGCAGACCGATGGAAGCGGCAACGTTCCTCCGATACGCGTCGATCCGGTTCATAATCTTCTGATCGTTCCCAGCGGTGGTTTCCGAGGAGGCAGCGGGACGCCTTCGATGTTGATCTTTGATCGCAACGCCAGCGGAAATACCAAACCGTTGCGCGTGATCACGGGGCCGAAGACTGCTCTGGCGGGCAGCCAGCAGATAGCGGTCACGCCGAAGGGCTGGATTTTAGGCGGCGCCTCCGGAGGATCTATTGGCATTTGGAACATCAACGACAGTGGGGATGCGCCTCCCCGGTGGAAAATCCCAGTCCGGCAGATCACGGGACTTAACGTAAATGGAGTGGGGATTGATGCTACTCATCAAGAAGTCATGATCCCGACTGGAAACGGCAACGTCGTGATGACCTTCTACTTTCCGGAAATATTCTAGGACGGCTTGAACGAATCAACTTTCATAGACTGAAAACCTAACGTGAGATCTCCTGATCTCGAGGAAACCAGCGCGAGCCGAACGCGGGCTAAAGACCGCGGACTGCAAATGTCCAAACTCCAGTCGCGACTACAAGCTTGAGGTAACGTGCAGGCAAGCATGTAGTCGCGGGCTTTAGCCCGCGTTCGGCTCATTCTGTTTTCTTTGACGAGTGGGAGAATTCCCAGGCGACATCAGGAGATCTGAACGTCTCAGCCGCTGATGAGCTTTACGGCTCCATCAGCGGCGTTTCTTGCTGGATTTGCTGCAGTAACCTTCCGTAAGCCCTTCATAGCGGACACCCACAAGCTTCAGCCCAGCAGCAAACGGGGATTCGCGTATTTTTCAGCCCGCTGGGTTCCTCTTTTTATATAAGAGCCAATATTAAAATGATAGATGAAGAAGACCGACCTCTCGACGTCCATGAAATCACTCTCGTTGTTAATTTGCTTGCCGAGACCGACATCACACTGACGGAAATAGCTGATAGGATACAGTGCTCGCTTAGCGCTGTGAATGCAATCAACCATAAGTACAGCGCCCGCGATTTCCGGCAGCGCCGATCGTTGTTGACGGTGCCTGCGAACCCTGTTGATGAGTCTCCAGTAACGGTGTCGACGAACGGGGCTGTTGAGTCTCCAGGATCCTGAAAGGTAGTCTCGCGGGGTTCGATTACTGTTGGGCGCTGCAACCAACACAGCCAACCAGCAAAGAGCGACAGCGGTGAACTAGTCTTTCTCCGCCGGCGCGGTCTGAGCTTTCTTAATCGTTCCTGGTTTGGCGCCTTTCCCTTCGAGAAACTTGACGACGGAGTCGAACTTCAGGAGCTTTGCGGCATCGAGCGCCGTGCGACCATCAGTGCTGGCCGCATTGACGTCGACACCAAGTTCTGCCGCCAGCTTGACAGCTTCGAGCGTGAGGGCTTCACGCTCGCTGCGGCCGGGCTGAACCCACGCCCGACCGCCGCCCATTCCCGTCGCGGCCATCAGAGCCGTCGTCACTTCGGTGCGGTGTTGAAATCCATCGCCGCCTCTCGCCTCCACCACGCGGTCGCCGTGGTGCACGAACAGCGGATCGGCGCCGTGTTTTACCAGGAGGCGCATGATGCTCGGTTCACTGAAACGCGCGGCCAGCCAGAACGGCGTTGCTCCCACCAATTCGGGGGCGAAATTGAAGTCATCCGATGACCGGCGAGTGGGGGTCCACGTCCGCAGTGGAGCGTTCGGGTCTGCGCCGTGGGCGAGCAGAGCGCTCACCATCTTCTCATCGCGACGCATGATGGCTTCGTGCAGCGCGGTGAAGCCGGGCGCCGCCGCATTCGGATCGGCGCCTTTCTCGAGCAAAAATTCAAGCAGTTCTCCGTAACCGGAGTGCGCGGCAAGAGTCGTCGCACTGACGCCCCAGGCATCGGCATCGTTCACATTGGCGCCCGCAGCCACCAGGACCTTCGCCGAGGCTAAATCATCCACGCGCGCGGCAAACATTAGCGGAGTGTCCGCTCCGTGCGGGATCGCGCGGTTGTAGTCGAGATGGCCGTGGGGTGGCACCGCCATGACCTGGCTCCAGGCGTCCGAGCGGGCATGAACGTCGGCCCCGTGC
>QHXC01000289.1 GCA_003222815.1 Acidobacteriota bacterium
TTGCCAAGCTTTTTAACCAAAGAAACCGCTGAAGTCAAATTTTTGAAAGGGCTCAGTCTCAACGATGCAGTCGTTTATGACATAGGTGGGTACGAAGGATTGATGACGCTGTTCTTCGCCCGGGTCGCCCAGCAAGTTGTCACTTATGAAGCTAATCCTGAGAATGTCGGTCGCATTGCAGAAAACCTTCGGTTGAACCAATTCAAGAATTGTATCGTGCGCCAGATCGCCATCGGTGAACAAGACGGACTCGTCACACTGACATTTGACGAATTAATGGTCGGCAGGGCATCCGTGGACCCCGAGATCTGCGACGAACTGGCCAAGTCGTCTCCGCACATCCGGATCGTTCAGGTGCCTCTGACCTCCCTAGATAACGACGTTGAGCGCTTCGCGCTGCCTGATCCGACTTTCATCAAGATTGACATTGAAGGGATGGAAGCTGCTGCGCTAACCGGAATGAAACGCATTATTGCAAGATGCCATCCCGCAATGTTCATCGAATTGCATGGCACAACTCCGGAAGACAAAAGAACTAATGCGCGAGCTGTCATGGCTCAGCTGCGCGCTTGCGGATATCGGATCTATGATGTGGAAGCGGCATGTTATATTCCAGAAGCCGAACCCGGTACTGGAAGGGAGAGCCATCTATACGCTGCTCACGAAACACAGAAAGTCACCAAAAAGCAAAACAGCGAAGCTGGTGAGCGGTCGCTTAGTAATCTAGCTTAGCTATCTGACGTTACCGACTGATTGGGGTTGCAGGTTTTGCCTTTGGCTGGGGCATTCTAAGGTGTAACATTGTGGCCCGCGGAGGCGGACGAAGAGGCAGAGGAAGCAATACAGCGGAGCACCGAAGGCGAAGATCGCGATCGAGGCTATCAGGGGGACAGCGGCCCATACAGGAGATCGCGTCCCACTACCAATCCATCCCAATCAGGTCACTGACTGGATGAAAGTACGAGTGCACCGGCCCGCGCATCGAGCAACCCGCCGAGGACCTGGGCTTCACCCGCAAATGCGAATCTGCACGTGTCCCACGCGAATATCTGGGGCCTGGTCTTCGCTCATTTCGGAGAGGGCGAGCCTCCCGCTTTCCGCCTTTCTAAGCGTCGAAAGCGGAAGGGCCGATCGAAACCTGGCCAGTCGCGCATGGGCCGTGCAGCGGCGAGTAATCAAACTCCTGGAAGAATTCCAGAGTTTCGCCGCGGGCATAACCGATCCCTTACTTTCTTCGTCAAATGCTTCCGGAGTACACCTTTTCAGGTTTGGCAGGGCTCCTGCTAACAGGCGCTTGCCAATTTGCGGAGAAGGTTTCCTGTGAATTTCAGGTGACCGTCTTCCTACTGCTTTTTGAATTTGCTGCGATCCGTCTTTCTGAACCGTGACCGTCTTCGGAATTAGCAGTCCGTAAAGCGAGTCCTCCTGTACGCGTGCGGCCCAGTGGGGCGGACCTTTGAAACTCACCTGGCTCGACAGGAGGGCAAGTTGCTGAGTTTTTGTTTAGCGAATACCCGTGCATCGATTCTACTCCCCGCCACTGTACTCGTCATTGCCGTTGCGCTACCTCTGCGAGGTCAAAACAAATCCTACTTACCCGTATTACAGGCGACTGATGCGGAGGACTTGGGCATTGCGTTGGTCAATCCCACTGTAACGGACGCAACAGTAACCTTGACCGCGCGAAGTTACAGCGGTGCGGCCATTCAGAAAGACGACGTCGCCAATCCCGTCACGCTAAGTCTGCCGGCGTCGAGTCAGAAAGCCTTACGAGCGGTCGAGATATTCGGCAACGGTATCTCCGGGGAAACGGGTTGGGTGGAACTATCGGCCTCCACGCCTGCGGTGAAGGGATGTTTTATGATCTTCGATTCCGGGTTGAGCTATATCGACGGAAGCGAACTATCATCCAGAGTATCCCGCCGATTAATTTTCCCAAAAGTGTCCAGCTCTTCCCCAACCCGCGTGGCTATCGTCAATACCGCGACGGAGGCCGTACAGGGCATCATCTCGGTGTATGAAAACGGCGGCGGGCTTGTAGGCACAGGAGTCCTTACGCTGCCGGCGCTCGGCGGCTTCGCCGGCAATGTCAACGAACTCGTGCCTTCGAGTGCAGGTTTTGAAGGATACGTGGTGGTTGAAGGGCAAACCATGTCGGGCTCTGAAGGGTCCGAGAGCCTTGTTGGCTTTGAAACTTATCGGAACCGATCCGATATCGCACTGATTCGCGCGTTTCCTGAGGCGGCCCGGCTGCGAACCGGCTATCTGGCTCACTTGGCGAGTGGAGGCGGCTATTCGACAACATTGACGCTGGTCAACGATGGCGGTTATTCCCAAGCCGTTCGAATTACGGCACAGCTTGAGGGCGGCTCCCAACCCTACGGTCCAAAGTTGGCCAGCGTCGAGCGCATCATTCCACCCAACGGACGCTTGTACGAGCCAGTCAAACAGATCTTTGGACTGGTGGGAAATTCCTTGACTACCGGATACATTCGTTATGAAACTCAGGGCCCCGGCGTGTTCGGATATCTGGACTACGGAACGACAGACGGTGTCGTCCTATCGGCTGTCGAAGCTCAGAGCGAAGGGTATTCGGACATATTTTTTTCGCACCTGGCCGAAGGTTTCGCCTACTATACGGGCATCGCTCTTCTCAACTCGAACACTCAGCCCGCCACCGTTACGCTGGATATGTTCGATCGCACAGGTGGGCGGACTGGCTCGAGGGTATTCACCTTGAAAGCGGGTGAGCGAAAAGCAAGGCTCCTCAGCGAATTCTTCGAGAGCGTAGTCGATCAACTCGGTGGGTACATTCGCATTACTTCGAACCGTCCCATCTTTGGGTTCGAGTTAATCGGCTCCCGGACGACCTCCGGTTTCTTGGCTGATGTGTCCGCCCAAGGTGTGAACCTGATACCGCAGGCAAGCGGGCGCATGGTCAGCACTTCCGCTGGTGCGGACGTGATCTCTGAAGATGGCGCCGCATCGATTCTCATTCCACCGAACGCCCTGACTGCCGATACGCCCATCCGTGTCGTGCGCGCCGGGATTGCCAACATTCAGAGACCGTCAGCCGACCAGCGGCCGGTCTCAGTTGTGGAAACCGCGCCCGCCGGGACGCACTTC
>QHXC01000290.1 GCA_003222815.1 Acidobacteriota bacterium
CGGCGCTTCGGTCCAGGCAATTGCCTTTTCTTCATATTGGATTTTCCAGCCAGCCATCAGAATACGCAGCGTCAGTTCGCAGTCTTCGGCGTAGGTGTCGTCTCGATACCCGCCCAGTTTTTCGAGAACCTCTTTTCTGAAGATACCGATAGGACCGGGGATAATGGTCACCCGTCGGAAAAACGCGTGTGCGGTCCTTACCAGGCTGATGCCCTCAATATATTCGAGCGTTTGCAGCCGGGTAAGGCAGTTCCTTCTGTTGATGACCTTCACGTTTCCGGCAACGGCGCCGACGGCGGGATCCGCAAAATGCCTGACGGCCATACGAACCGTTTGTGGCTCGAGTAGCGAGTCGCCATCCATACAAAGAATGAGCGAGCCTTTCGCTGCCTGAATGCCATGATTCAACGCGTTTGCC
The DNA here is from genome assembly GCA_003222815.1 of Acidobacteriota bacterium. Lineage (GTDB taxonomy): Bacteria > Acidobacteriota > Terriglobia > 20CM-2-55-15 > 20CM-2-55-15 > 20CM-2-55-15. The sequence continues at coordinate 419 of QHXC01000290.1, forward strand.
TTGCCGCTGTTTTCTTGATGGACGACGCGAATTTTCTGATTGCCGTGTTGTCCGGCAAGCACCATTGCGCGAGCGTAAGTGTCATCAGAAGATCCGTCATCGACAATAACGATCTCCATCAGGGGATAGTCCTGCTTGAGTAAGGACTCCACCGATGACACGATCAGTTTGCCCTCGTTGTACGCCGGCACTATGATGCTGACCAGCGGCAGATCTCCGGACAATGCCGAGGTGGTCGTGTTCTCAATGTGTTGAAGGTACGCAAACCACGCCAGCACGGCGTATCGAGCAGCGACAATAAAGAACAGAACCAGCAGGACAAGGCTCGAAGTGCGAACAAAAAATGCCTGAGCCGCTGCTTTGTTCAGCGCCACATTGAAATAGATCCAGGTCGCGATCGCGATAGTACCGGACAAAACAGCTACCATAAAAAGCGGGCGATATAAGCGAGCAACCTTACAGTGTCCCCTACCGATCTGCCATACCGGTACAGGCCTCGAAGTTCGAAACTCGGTCGAATGCGCCAAGTCAGCCGGCCGGCAATTGCCGTTTCGAGACTGGTCGTCAGGATTCGGCTGTGGGCCACTTCGCCGTCGATATTGAAAGCAAAAGCTGGCGTGATGTGGCCTGAAATGCGATAGGCCAGACCGTGCGTATCGTACACATCGGGGCTAAAATACAACGGGCTATGCCGGTCATAATGATTCACTCGACCGACATATCCGATGGAAAAGTTGCGCGATGGACGAAAGTCCAGACGAGCCATTCCACGGAGCAATCGGCTGTCTGCCGGCACAATGTTTTCTCGAGAGGCATATTGCGTCATGCCACCACTCATCGTCAGCGCAAACCGGTTCCGCCACGATTGCTGATAGAGCATCTCGCCGGAAGTGCCGGTCATTCCCACTAAGACGGAGCCGATCGTGTTCAGCTCTGGCGCTGCGTCCGAGTGCCGGATATTCAATTGAAATCGAGCGGCTTTTCCCGGGTGGTATTCCAGGTTCACTTCAGCGTGAGGCAGATAATCCGATGCCTGATAGCGAAAAGCTCCACCACGCGTTGTGATAGACCAATGGGAGCGGTCGATCCGAAAATCAAGGTATGCACCACGTCCAACGGTCTTGCCGGACATGGTTTCAATCCGGGTGTTGATCTGTTCCGCACCTTCAGCCGAAGTGGGGACAAGACGATTCTGTTCGAATTCCGTATAGACGGCGCTGGGCGTTAGGCGCATGCCTCCGTGGAAAGTGAAGGTGGTCGCCAACGAGTGGCTGGAGCGATCCAGGCCATCGGAATCCCGAAACCTGGAGAAACCATAGCTTGCCTGAGGCGCCACTTCCAGGCGGATGCCACCCACCCGTTTTCTCGCCTCGGCATTAGCAGGATCGATGGCGAGCACGTTTTTGAAGCGGTTGAGGACCTCCACACGATCGTCGCCGGCATAATCGCCCGCCCGTGCGAGCGCCATCCGCACTTCAACGTTGTCGGAGTCTTTCCGAAGGACCGTTTCGTATTCAAATTTTGCTGCATCAAAGCGGCCGGACCAGCTTTCGACGTTGCCGAGTTCGTAGCGTGCTTTAAGATCGTCAGGATATTTCTGCAAATACCTGGTGTAGAGTTGCCGCGCCTCATCGTAATCCGAAGCCCAACTGCGCAGACGCGCGATGGTCAAGTCTATTACTGGATCGTAGCCATAAGAAGCCATGTATTTTCTGTAGGCTAACCCGGCTTCCTGAAACCGTCCGGTCGTTGCCAGCGTGTCCGCCGCATTGCGGTCTGCAAGTCTGGCTGCATCGGCGGTTTGACCTTCTAAATAGGCGACTCTTTGCCGCTGGAGAGTGAGCGCGTGGGAGGCAACGGCGCTTTCCGGGTCCAACTGCCGCAGTTCATCTGCATAGGCCGCAGCAGACTGCAGATTGCCAGTCCACAGATTGATCTCGACGAGATGCTCGTAGTCTTCAGCCGTTCGCTCCGGCCCTCGCGTTAACGCTTCGAATTCCTTTATCGCTTCGGGGTATTCGCGCGCCCACGTCAGCACACGAGCAAGTTCGCGTTGTACGGACACGTCGGGATTTCTTTTCAAATACGCACGGTATGCATCAATCGCCCCGGGATATTGCTGCATCCATGAGTGCAACCGAGCGATCTGAAGGACAGTTTCATCGTGCTCCGGATGGTTTTGGAGATACATCTGAAACGACTGGAGTGAGGCTTCCAGGTCACCCGCCGCAAGGTACTGAAAGGCTTCTCGTCTGGGCTGCTCGTCCAAGGTTCGCCTGAGTTTGTCGCGTCCCGCCGATGCGGCAGCGTGGTCGGGCTTGATTCGCAAGACGGCTTCGTAGGCTCGAAGGGCGGATTCCGTCTGGGAAAGGTGGTCATAGCATTCCGCCAGAGCCAACTCGATATCAATATTCGAAACTGCCGACTGCCGAAGAGCCTCAAACTCTGGGATCGCTTCGGCAAAACGCTCGGACCACAACAGCACGTTAGCGAGTGCCAAATGTGCTTCGGCGTCGTCCGGCCGTCTCCGTAAATACTGCCGATAAGCGTCCGCAGCTTCTCGGAATTTGCTACTCCATTCCAGATTTTTAGCCTTCTGGCGAGTCGCTTCCGATCGAAGTGCCGGGTCATTTTGCAGCACCGTGTACTGGGCGATCGCCTTGGCGAATTGGCGTGTCGAGGAATAGACCTCCGCGAGCCTCTGCCGCGCGGATGTATTTAAAGGTTGTGCGGCAATAATGGTTTCCAGCCCTTTCTGGGCGGTAGCGTAGTCGTGGACCCGGATAGCCGACTCGGCCTCTCTCAGGGTCGGTTCGAACCCAACACTCTCCTGTCGGGGTTGTGCTTTCTGCTTCAAGCTGTTCTGCTGGCCAGCTTTGACGCGCTGAAGGCTTTTGAGAGCGTCGATGTGGCCAGGGGCGAGCGCGAGAACGGCCTGCAACTGGGAAGTTGCACCTTCCCAGTCCTGCCCACGCGTGAGGCAATCTGCGAGCAACATGCGAACTTCAATATTGTTCGAATTCGCACGCACAAACGGCTCCATGACGGAAATCGCTTCGGTGCACCGGCCGAGCCGGTACAAATTCAAGATTTCAGTCAGAGTCTGAGTTTCGCCAGCCTGCGCTGATGCCACATCCTTAGTAAGAACGAGGACAAACACGAATAGCAAGACCGACACTACAACCGTTCGGAGTGCACCGCTCCGCATCGTTATTACCTCCCTGTGATTCCGCGGGTCCGCTCGCTGGTGGCAGCGCTTTCCAGGAGCTGTTTAATGTCGTCAAAAAAGTCGGGTTGTTGTTGGTAGGACTGGCATGTGACGCGCGGCAGTTCCGTCGTGCAGAGGTTATGAAAATTCTTCAAGAACGCAGAAGCGCCAGACTCATCGGCCTCGGCCAGAATGATGACGACCCAACAATCAGCGGTGAAGATGAGATCGTATGTGCGAATCAGCGATTCCGCCCCTCTTGCGCAGTCCTCAACTTCTTTATGTTCATGTCCTCTCGGCCGCAGTATGACTACAGAAAACGGCAGATCGTTTTCCGACGAGTAGACGATTTCCTGCTGAAGGCGCTGGAAGAAGTATTCCGGATCGGTAGTTCTCGTAGTGCCGTTTCTCTTTAAATCCGCAAGCAGCTTAACGTCGGGCAGCCGGCCTTGCAGACGATCCTGGTTGGAGTCGTATCGGTGGAGCAGATTTTGGATTTCGAGCCGGAGTAAACGACCGTC
>QHXC01000291.1:0-3556 GCA_003222815.1 Acidobacteriota bacterium
TACCTTTGCATTGAACTCCGCAACCCAAAAGACCGGGAACCTGGCTGCAGGCAGTCCTGTAACGGTTCAGTACAAGACTGAAAACAACCAAGACGTTGCGACTTCGGTACGCGCGCGCCCCGTCAAGACGACTAAGAGTACGAGCCCGAAAGGCGAGAAGAAGTCTTTGAAGGGAGCGAAGAAGGGATAAATCTTATTTCGGATTGCGGATTTCGGAATTTTGAGGGCATCGATCCAGGCGGTTCCCCCAAATCCGAAATCCGAAATCTTTTTTTTGGCCCGCCTTTACTAAGCCGCGGTAACGCGAGACGCCCACTGTTTGAATCGGGTTTTGACAGCGTACATGCGCTCGTCGGCCCGTTGCATTGCTTGTTCAATGGTCTTGCCATCAGCGGGAATATTCGCTAACCCACAGCTCACACCGAACAGCAGCTTCTTATAAGGTTCGTGGGCGGGATCCCAAATGATCATCTTGCGGAAGTTTCGAATCTGCATGCGAAGAGTTCGCGTGTCGGCCATGCTGACGACGAGAAACTCATCACCGCCCAGCCGGCAGAGCAACCGGGCATGATCGAAGGCCGCTCGAAGGTGTGCGCCAATGCGCGCCAGCGTGGCATCACCGGCCTGGTGTCCGAAATTGTCGTTCACGCCTTTGAAAGCATTAACGTCAACTAGCACGATCGAGCAATGCTGGCCGGCCAGTGATTTAGAAATCCTTTCAAAAGCGTGGCGGTTGGCAAGCCCGGTGAGCTGATCGACGGTAGCCTGCCGCTTCGCGGCTTCAAGCGCGATGGCATTGTTTAAGGTGCCTGAAATTTTCTCGGCTATCACTGTCAGCAGACGTGTTTCGTCTTCCGTCAGGGGTTCGTCGGGACGGTACACGGAAATCGTTGCGACCACGGAGCCGCTGAATATCACCGGTATCCCCTCATCGTGCTCGCCGACGTGAACTGCAGCCTTGCAACCCGGGAAGGAACTCTTCAGAAGTGTGCCCACGCCGGCAATAATCTCTTTGACGTCGGTTACCCCTGCAATGGAATCGGCCAAAGATTCCAGGATCTTGATCTCCGATGTTGCACGCTGGATATGTGTATATGCTCTCGTAGTTGCCGGATTCCAACTGACCACGTCTCGATGAATCGACTCCCACACGCTTACGATATCGGGATCGAAGAGCGTCCCAGCACCGTGCTTCAGAATCTCAATTGCCCGGTCGATGGCTTCTTCGGATCCAACTCGATCTGAAGTGCATGTGTCAAAAACATCGGCAACGGCCAGGACCCGGGCGCCAAGCGGAATACCTTTGCCCGCAAGGCCGTTCGGATATCCACTGCCATCAAATCTCTCATGGTGCGCCATAATCGAATCGGCAACCGGATACGGGAATTTGATATTCGAGATGATCTCGGCACCGAGCCGGGGATGCAGGCGCATTTTCTTCATTTCCTCCGGGGTGAGGGGTCCGGTCTTGTTGAGAATGTATTCTGGAATCGTTTCGGTCTCTCGCATCAATGGCGAGCGCGAGCGTCGAGAGAGTCGAGTTGAAGAGCTCAGCCATCTCGGCTGAGTGTGTTTTCTCGCTTTCAAGGCTTCTCAGGTACACCCGATACGAGTAATAGCTTAAATAAAGGATCGGCAAAGCCACCATGAGGGTGATGCCGGGAAAAGACCATATCAACTTCGAAACCAAGAACGCCAAAAGGCCCGCAAGGAAGAACAAGGGCGCCGTGTACAGGAAGTTGTCGTGCCACAGCCGGAACATAGACCGCCGGGTCGACAGGGCGACAATCAGCGAAACACATAAGGAGTTGCCCAGATAATAAATGAGCGATGCCACCAGCGAACCGACAAGTTCATCGAATGTGAATGGATGAAAACCTCGAACCATCCAGTGATAGGCCTTCCCCGCGACCAAGACCGTCAGTGCGATCATTCCGATGTTGAAAACGATATGATGGGGAATGCACCGCCGCCTAGGGAATGCGGTTTGCACATATACGCCGCACACGCTGACGAGCACAGCCGCTTCCGCACCTAACATCATCACAGACATCAAAACTACTGTGGTCAAAAGCGACAGAGAAGACCCGCCGATCAGCCGCACCTTGGCGTGAGCCGTGACCACGGCCAAAAACAGCATAAGCCCGAAATGCGCCGCGTCTAGCTGGCCGGCCCACCGGGTCGACACGATCAGCAACAACAGTCCGACCATCCCAAAAACGGCTACAGCAAGCCGCGCTGCCGGCGGCAAGCTCTTAAACTGCGCTTTATCGTTCAAAATTGGAACCTCGGTCTTCATCTTTATCGGCATCCCCGGGCGTCCACCTTAGAACAAGTTTTCAACAAATACGGCCTTTGTGTCTTTGCGGTCCCTTGCCGTGCAGCACCGGAATTCCGCTGGAATCCCCGAAATCTTGAAAAAATGCTAAAGACTTCAATCAGGATTGTCGATAAGACGGTTGAATCCACTGAATCCACACATCCGTAAGGGCAAGTGTGCGGATCGGCAATTTTAAGAGGGACAGATGAAATGGATACTGTTTTGGCGTGGCTTCTGGGCAATGCTCACAGGCTCAGCCTTTGGCCAGAGTTCGAAACTCGACGGCAAGGTTGCGGAAAATGCAAGGAGCGGCCGCGGTAATAGCATCGACTACAACACGATCGCATGGGATGAGATGATCGTGACCTGCTCGATGGAATGACCATCACGTGGGATGAGTTTTGATACAGGTTCCGGCTCTGCCCTGCTTCTCAAAAGGGGGGCGGCGCGGGCTAAAGCCCGCGACTACCGGCTTAGCGATGACGTTTCGGCACACCTATAGACGGGGGCTTTAGCCCGCGACCCTGACATTTTCAGAAGCAGGGCAGTTTTTGGACGGGCGCCGCTTTGTAAGCGACAAATGTTAGCTCGGTCCTTCCCCAACTGGCGGGGAGGCTTTTTTCTTCGTTCGCTTGGCGGTCGTGCCGGCAGGCTTGGTCCGCGGGGCGACCGTCTTTCGCTTAATACCATGGCTGGCCCGGCGTTTACGAGCCGGTTTTTCTTCGGTTGCGGGCCCGGGTGAAACGAGCGAGAAGTCCGTTGGCTCGGGCTGGGTTTCCACAACAACCTGTTTGGGCTGGACCTCGATTATCGGCTCCGGCTCCGGTTGAAACTCGTGCACGGATGGCCGTTCCTCAATGGTCATCGGCGGCTCCGACACCGGTGTCTCTTCCACCACTTCATCCACAGAAGGAGGCGCCGCACGCTGCGGTTGCGGTATCTGGTTTCCTGGAAACACTCGCAGGATCCCCTGGCGGTTCCGTTCGAGCCGGAACAAACCTGCGCGCTGTGCGGACCGGACGGCCTCAAGAAAACTCTGGAAACCGTACCGGCGTTCGTCGAACGACGGTGCAGCGTTCTTGATGAACTGCTTTACGTTGCGAAGGTACATCGGCCAGTGGGGCGTGATTTTCGCGTTCTGAAAAACTTCCTGCATTGCGCGAACACCTTCTTCCATCTGCGACGGCGTAGGACCAACTGGTGGACTAACCGGTGCCTGTGCTTGCTCGGCACCAT
>QHXC01000291.1:3572-9797 GCA_003222815.1 Acidobacteriota bacterium
CTTGACGTAGCCGACAGCAGCCATTTTTTCGATGAAGTCGCGGAACGTGCTGGCACCGTGATCCCGCTCCGAAAATGTTGAATCGAGCTGGAGCAATGTGCTCTTGAGCAAGCCAAGCTGCGGCGAAACCTCGCGATCCGCGAGGACCTTTAACGCACGGCGGACCAGCGGAAAAGCCTTGCCAAGATTCGGGTCCGTGACGGAGCGCGCTTTCTCGGCTTGCTTTCGCTGCCCGGCTTGCGGTTGACCGACGAGGTTTTCATAGGCGATGAATTCGTGGCAGTTCTTTTGGAGGATGCTGCTAGTGAAAGCACGTCCGCCGACGACGAGCACTTTCTTGTCGTACTGTTTTAGTTTTTCGACAAGAGCAATGAAGTCACTATCGCCGCCGACGATGACGAACGCATTGATGTGGTTGCGTGTAAAGGCCATCTCCAGCGCGTCCAGCGCCAGATTGATGTCGGCGCCATTCTTGTCACCGCCTGGCGTCAGGTTCCGCTGCACCATTTGAATGGCGTGCTGGGTCATGCTCCGGCTGTGTTCGCCCGCTCGTTTCCAATCCCCATACGCGATTTTCGTGACGACTTCGCCGCGCTCCTTGATCGCCTCCAGCACCGCACCAATATCAAAATGCCGATTCAGCGTGCTTTTGACTCCGATTTCAATGTTGTCGAAGTCGACAAATACGGCGATTTTTAAACGATCTTCTACCATAGGCAATCAGAATAACATTTGTGCACCGCGGATTGCGCGGATTACACAGAGGAGACCCTCGTCTGCGTAATCCGTGCAATCCATGGCCTTTTCGGGACGGAGTCCACTCCGCGGGATTACTGTGAAATATCCACAAGCTCCTATTTTTTGAATAGGTTGTCAAAAGCGCTCCGAGCGTCCGACGGCTTGGTGGTCGGGCTGCTCCCGCCGCTCGCGCCACTTCCGCCCGAATCCCGTGTTTCCCGCTCGATGGATACACGAGCGGTGAAGAACTTACAATTATTGCGCAAATCTTTCTTGGTGATCCGCTCGGGAATGGATTGTGTGCATTCGAAGCGCGCAGCGGTATCAAAATGGCGGCAGTTCCTGCATGATCGGAGATCGGCTTTGCACTTGGGGCAACGGCTGTCGTAAACGATCTCGACAGGTGGAGGAACAATGGCGCCGCAGAGCGCACAACGCAGGACTTCTTGAAATCCCGGCATTTTCATCGCCCGCGGGCCTTCCTTGGCTTTAGAGCCGCGGGGACCGCCCTTCGGCTTCTGGCGTGGTTTTTCCCGCTCGCGATCACGGTCATCGTCCATGTAGCCGTGCTGGCCGTATTTTCTTTCCATGGGTTGTTGTAGGTGTTGTTCCCCAGACGGGTCTATTCTATGTCCTTTTACGGAAAACAAGCTATTAAGGTTACAAGAGAGTAACCTGAGGTCTCACGGATCTCAAGGAACCAGGGGGAATTCCCTACGCCGCCAGAATCGTGACCTCGTCGCGGAGTTTTTCGGTTATTGCCACATAAGGATCGGAAGCTCGACTGAAGGCCCGCGGGTCTATCGGGTTCCCAAAATGTACCTGTACAGGGTGCAGCCGGAAGCTCCCCCCACGCGGCCATGCCTCGAACGTGCCTCGGATTCCAACAGGTACGATCGGAATGCCCAGCTCATACGCCAGGATGGCTGCTCCTTTTTTGAAATCCGCCAGGTGCCCATCAATGGAGCGAGTACCTTCGGGAAAGATCAAGAGCACTCGTTCCTGCTTCAGGCCGGCGGCACCGAGTTGCATCGCACGGACCAGATTCACATTAGAGTCGACCGTCACGATATTACAAATTTGAGCAATCCGTCTGGAGACTGGGCCCTGCCAGTAATCCGTATATCCAAGAATGAAGATATTGTAGAGAACGCGCCTTGGCAGTATCGAAACAACGAATGGTCCGTCGAGAAAGGATTCGTGATTGGGGCAAATGATAAAAGGGAGCTTCCGCGGCAGCTTCTCCAATCCGTGGTAGTCGAAGCCGAACAAGAGCCGCGCTGCGAGCCTCAGAAATCGCATCGCCGCAAAGGCGATCGGATTCAATAAGGTTCTTCGCTTGAAGATGTAGTGCTTGTGAAGATCGTCGCTGGGTCCTGCATTGATGATTTCTTTCCAATTACGCCCAAAACCGGTATCAGACGCACTGGCGGACTCAAACGCATCAATCAATTCGCCAAGCGTGTAGATCCGAGTGGCCTGTTGTTCATCGATATGAGTTCCGAGCCGCGCTTCGGCCAGACCCAGAAGCTCGACACGTGTCAGCGAGTCGAAACCTAAATCCAGCTCGAGATTCATGAAGGGATCCAGCGCACCGGCTTCCGGCTTCGCCTCGCGCACAAGCTCTGCAATGATCGAACCTACTTTGGTTTGGAATCGCGGGTGATCCTTGCCGCTGCCGCGTTCCGGCTCGGTTTTGCGCCGAGTTGCTTCTTCGTTCTGAATCTCGAAACGTTTAAGCTTGCGCGTGACGGTGCGTGGCAAAGGTTCGTTGCGTACGGAAAGCGAATGGATGCGCTGGTAGGAAGGAATTTGCTTCGACATATTCTCGATCTCGAACCGGATCATTTCCATGATGGCCGTCTGGCCACGCCGGCGAAATTCATCCATATCGGGCACAACGATCGCATGCAGGCTCTCGCCGGCTGCTCCGCCGCCATCCTCTGTGACACCGAGAACGCACAACTCCTTAACAAAAGGTGATTGCGAGTAGTGCGTCTCGATCTCTTCGGGATACACCTTTTTGCCGCTAGGAAGGACAATGACGTCTTTGCTGCGTCCGGTGATTACCAGATTTCCGTCCGTCTGGATGAATCCGAGATCCCCCGTTCGCAGCCAGCCATCTTTGATGGCTTCGGAAGTTTTCCGGACGTCGTGGTAGTAGCCCTTCATCAAGACGGGACCACGAATCCACACCTCGCCGATCCCTTCTTCATTTGGCGAATCGATGCGGACCGTCACACCGCGCAGTGGCTTTCCGACGGTGCCAAGACGGTTCGCGCGAACTGGAGTGACGGTCGCGGCCGCAGAGGTTTCGGTTAGGCCATAGGCCTGCAGCATCGTATAGCCCAGGTCATTCAAATCCTGCGCAATTCGCGGATCGAATCGCGAGCCTCCGCTGGCGAGAAGTTTCAACTGAGGTCCGATGGCGTTGTGGACTTTTGCAAATAGCTTGCGCCGGACCGCTGGACTATTCAGACGGCGCGAGACGGCCATCGTGGACCGGAACAGTATTCGCATCGGCAGGGGCTGCGCGCTTACCTGGGCGAAGATCCGCTTGTGCAGGAGGTAAAAGAACTGCGGTACGCATATAAAGAAAGTAATGCGATGGCGATGAAAAGCGTCGATGATGCGCTGCGGGGAAATCGAGGTGAGGAATACCACACTCGCGCCCATGCACAGAGGACCGAGACCGTTTGCGATGAGCGGAAGAACGTGGGAGAACGGAAGCACGGAGAGGATGCAGTGGTCCGAAGAGATCTCGAGGGATTCGAGAGCGCTCTGGATCTCGTGAGAATTTTGAATCTCGAATTTCGGAGGCCGGCAGCACCGGGCATCCGAGCATTCCCGCCACTCGCCCCGCTTTATCCCAATTCGTTGCATCCGAAAAAATTGCCCGGCAGCCGGCATGTTTTCCGATGACCTGTAAGGAGGATTCCGGAAGCAGCGTGGCGAGTGGAACGGTCACAGCACCCGCTCTCATCGCACCAAGGAGAACAAGGACCCACTGCGGCACGTTCTCCATGAGAATTCCAATGCGGTCCCCGGGTTTTATTCCGCGAGCGGCCAGCTCGCCGGCGATCGCGTCCGCGTGCTTGAGCACCTCGCCATACCGGTACTCTTCGACTTTATCCTGATGGTCGACCGCAAACGCCAACCGATCCGGAGAACGCGCCGCCCATTCTTCGATTCGCTCAAAGATCCACCGAGCGGAAGGTGTGTCTGTTACGGGGGGGCCGGAAACTTCGGTGAGGAAACCCATAGTTCGTTAGCATAACGCACTATGAGCCGGGAAGCTTCAGTGCGGATTGAATGACCGGAAGCGGAAGCAAAACGACCAATTTGTCACTTCGTCATGCGTAATTTGGTTGTTGGACAAGTGCATTTGAGATCGTACATGGGACATCCCAATATTTGACATTTTGCAGAAGCTCAGCGTGCGACCAACAATGTCAAATGCTGGGATGTCCCATGTGCGATGTCCGAGTACTTGTCAAACGACCTAATGACCCACTCACCTACTGAAAAGATCCAAGAGCGCAACTACAGTTTCTCAATACGGCAATATCCGGAAGCTGAGCACCTTCAAAGGCTTCGTGCTGGGCGGAGGCGTGAAGGGTACCAAGGATAGGAGGTTGTCCGCCAAACAGTGATCATACAGGATGCCGTTGTTGCCGCCGCCGTTCCAACTGACCGAAGGCGCGCCCACACTGGGCAGCGGATTGTGATCGATGTAGTTATCCCAAATTTTGGCGACTAACACGCTGCCGATGATCTGGCCGCTGCCTCCACCGCCGATATCCGCAATGCCATCTCCGATGACAAGCACCAGGCCGTGCCAGTGCATATTTCCGGTCATGCGAAGTGTTCCAGTCACGACCAGCAAGCCGTAGCCGTCGGTGTTACCGCTCAATGTCAGATTTCCACTGACGTATACAACGCGTTCCAGGTCCGTTGGACTGCCAAGATTGATAATTGCATCTGTGAAATCACCGTAACTCGCCGCCGCCGGCGGGTACCTTAGACCGTAAGTTGATGCCTGTCCCTCGGCGGAGTTGATGAAGGATTTTAATCCATCCGGCGATCGCATGGTTTCGCCAAGCCCTTCGTAAACGTTTACCACCGATGGGTTGGCGCCCGATCCCATGTAATTATCCGTTCGCCCACCTGGAATGGCCGAAATGATCGTGTCCACCGAATGTGTTGGCGGGTCGGCGTTGGGATCGTCATAGCCGCCGACGGCCGGATGAGGCGGCACGGCCGGTTCCCCGCAACTATGGTTATCATTGCCGTTTATCACAAAATTCGATGAATTTGGCAGAGTATCAATAATTGGATTGGGTCCATCGAGCGTGAGCGCCCCGGTGACGTTAAAACCGAGCACCGGGCTTGCGACTTCCATCTGCGTCAGCGACCGGGCTCCGGAGCGAGTTTGTGCCAGCGTCGTGAGCAGGTAGACCTTGCCGTAATCCGGACCGCGGCCAATGCGGGCTTTCGCCGTAGCCCCGGTTCCGGTCGCGTCCGTAATCGTTACGGTAGGATCCGAGACGTAACCCGCGCCGCGGTTAATCGGAGTCAGACCAGTCAGGTTACGGGTTACGCCTAGCGTGGCAAAACCGGACGCGCCCGTGCCGCTACCGCCGACAAAGTTGACCGCCGGCGCGCTTGTATAACCACTCCCGGATGCCGTCATGTTGACGGCAATAACTCGACCGGGGTTCGGATCGATGACACCAAGGCTGGCTGTTGCGGCGGGCGGAGTGACAGTGACCGATGTTCCAATTCCCGCACTGATGGTCACAGCGGGCGGTGTCGTGTATCCCGTACCGCCGGTCTTCAGGGTTATGGAGTACAGGTGATAGCCCAAATTTGGAGTGATCGTGACACTAGCGTGTGTGCCAGCGCAGTTGCCGCTCACTGCCGTTGGGTTGCTGGTGTAACCGGTGCCGGGATCGAGGATCGCTACGTTTTGCGGGTTAGGGTTCATCGTCTTGCCGTTGGAACCCACCACCACTGTGCCGCTGAAACCTGAACCGCCGCCACCGCTGAGAGCAATATTGACCGTCGAGTTTCCGCCTAAATTGTGATCACACGAGCCGCTCACGGTTAAACTTGCGACACACGTTGGGGTCGCCTCAAGCGTGGCGTAAGCGGTCGCTCCAGTTCCGTCGCCCGGGATCGCGACCGTCGGGGTGGCCGCGTAGCACTTGGTTCCCGGAGTGGGTAACATCAGCGATTCGACTGGTGAACCGTAAGCAGATACCAGAGCCGTCGCCGCTGCGCCTGTGCCGCCGCCGCCCAAGAATTCAACTGCAGGCGCGCTCGTGTAAGCAGTGCCCCCGGTGGGTACGGTCACGTATGCCACCTGTTCGTTCGAAATCGGCGTCAACACGGCGTCTGCGGTGGCCTGTATGCCTCCTGGAGGAGGGGCTGAAATGGTGACCGTCGGGACGGGAGTGTAGCCGGTTCCTTGAGTGACAAGCGTGA
>QHXC01000292.1 GCA_003222815.1 Acidobacteriota bacterium
ACATGCGCCAAGATGTGCTGATCACCGTGTGGGCAGACAATTCCATGCGCATGATCAGCTCTGCGGTGCGATATGGCATGCCCAGACGCACACTGAAGGCGTGCGAGAATCGGGACACGCTCAGGTTGCAGAGTTCTGCCGCCCGCTGCACTCCTAAACGGCCCTTGGCGTTCACGATCTCAGCGAATACGCCGTCATAGCTACTCTCGCTCTCGCTCAGCACGAGTACTAGCTGGATGGTGGTTGCTCGATCGGGAAAACGTAAAAGTGCAGAGATCATCTTCATTCTCGCTGCCTGCTCCAAATTTGAAACGCGCCAATCCAACCGTATGTTTGCTCCTGAAATCCAGTAACTGCGGATTCGACCGCTTCACCATCTTCGGAAGTTCCGCAGTGATCAGAACACAGCCTCTACAGGAGCAGGAATGAAGACTGCCCCCTCTCAACGCCGGGCGTACTGCCACTTTCTCCGTGGTGCTTTGCCTTTCTTGTGATCCGTGGGACGTATTTCTGTGGGAAAGAGAGACCGAACCTAAAAATAGTGTAAAAAAGTTAAATATTAACTTAACACCAAAAAATAGACTCCGCAAGTCAGTTGAGATTGATCAAAACGGCTATCGGCGAGGTACCGGGGGTACGCAGAGGGCGTCACTCCCGAGCCCTCTCTTGAAGTCCAAGACGAAGTAAGTTCGACGCGTCGGGAATGCCGACCTCGTAGGGGAAGTCTTTTTGAAGGACGGATAGGTGATGGCGATCAGAGCAGACGCTGTAAAAGTGGATCTCCAGAGGCCGGTGCCTTCGGCGGTATCAAGAAACCGATGGGTAGATATACGTGGGCAGCGGGATTCAAGCCAAGCCGGGAAGCCGGCCGCGGGGCCGGCGGGTTTAAAGCCGCGAGAACCGCAAAAACAAGGTAACATTTTCGAGATCACTTCTGGCGCGGGCGCACGAACACAGGCGGGCTAAAAATATTCCGGGGTTGGTTCGGAAACGGCCGGAACGACAGGCGGGACACGGGAACGCAGGCCGAGGCAGTCGAGGAATCAGACGCGCCCACGGATAGTTGCGGTGCGAAGGCGGTGCAATGCCGCTGGCTTCGGAGCTTGACGGACTCGATGACAAGGTAGAATTTGTCGGCGCTGTCGACCTTGCCCGATATGCAGTAATAGCCATTTGGCGGGATCTGCTGGGCTTTGGCGAAGTCATACAGGCGGTAGACCCGGTGCGCGGAGTCATCTCTCATAAGAAGCACGGCGCGGGAGCGGTATTCCGTCCAATTTAAGAGCAGAATTTCCGGGCGGGCGAATCATCGAAGTCTTGATTGTCGACCTCAAAAATGACGCAATTCACGTTTATCGCGACCTAAAGAATGGACGTACACTGTGGTTGAAACCAGAGGTCGAAGAGAATGCATCTCTCCCCGCCAGTTTCCAGAGTTCTTGATCTCCGGCGCCGAACTGCTTGGGTAATCGGCAGCCTTTCTTATGTATAGTTAGCGCGGAAGGGCGTGGCGATAAACCACTGATTGCCCCACTCGTCTTCCAAGCCGCCCTGCCGATCTCCGTATGGCTGGTCCTTAGGTTCCAAAATTGATTTCGCGCCCGCGCGCAACGCTTGTCGATACACCGCGTCGCAGTCCTGAACGTACACGTAGATCATGGTGGGTTTGCTATGCCATCGGTCGTTGGCCTCACCGACGCCCAGGGCCGAATCGCCGATGCCAATCTTCGCGTGCATGACTTTGCCTTCCGCCGAGTCGTAGCGCACGATTTCCCGGCCATTGAACGCGCGCTTTGCAAAATCAATGAACCGCGCAGCGTCAGGGAGAGCAAACGAAATCGTAATGGTGTTCAATCGATCCTGAGCGACGATGGGCTCACGCCCCAAGTAGGTCGCGATGCACCACCCGTTTCCTGCCGGATCTTCGACGAGGCCGAAGCGATCGCCATAATTCTCAACGATCGCTCGATCCGACGCCGACCATCACCATCGAATTGCCGATCTTGAATTCCGCATGGAAACTGCCCGGGCCGGTATCCCCGCGGAAAGTCTGCTCGGCGTCGAACACATTCTTCAGGAAGTCAACGTACTCGGGCATGGACGGCAGCAGATAAGGCGTGAGGGTTCGGAAGTTCGGACGAAACTCGGCGATTTTGTTAGTGGTTGGTTCTTTGATCGGTGTCGCAATGTACCACTGATTACCCCACTCGTCCTTAACGGCGCCGTGGCGATCGCCGTAGAACTGATCCTTCGGTTCGGAAATCGACTTCGCGCCTGCGCGCAGCGCTTGTGCATAGAGCGCGTCGCAATCCTCCACGTACATGTAGATCATCGACGGCGTCGGACGCATCCATTCATGGTTGCTGGCCTCACTCACTCCCACGACGGATTCGCCAATTCTGATCGACGCGTACAGGCCGTCGGGCCATTCGTACTTCTGGATCTCCTGCGCATTGAACGCGCGCTTCATGAAATCGATGAGCTGCGCGGCGCCCTTCGCGACGAAGCCGGCCGATATGGCATTACGGCCTTCGGGAATGTAATTCTTGCCGAGTTGCGTTGCGATACTCCACGTGTTCCCCGCCGGATCCTCCACGCAACCGAACCGAACCGGCTCCCAGTGCGCGTCCTGGACCGGCATCAACTCCTTGCATCCGGCATCGAGCGCGCGCTTGAAGACCTCATCGACATTTGGTACATAAAGCTCAATGCTCGTGGGCATGTTCAGGCCCGATCCCACTCCCAGCATCAACATCGAATCATCAATCCGGTACTCCGCATGGAACCGGCCGGGGCCCGTCTCTGTGCGTTCGGTTTCGATCGCGCCGAAGACGTTCTTTAGGAAATCGACATACAACGGTTCCGAAAGCAAGTAAGCAGTGACGGTGCGGAACCCTTCGCGGAACTGAACAGTCGCAGTAGTAGACATCATTGCCTTCCTTTCCAAATCTGCTTTCAAGTTCGCTTTGAAATCCGATCGTGGTACATCACGCAAATCGCGAGCAACGCGCAGCATTTCCGTAAGCGATGGATCCACGGACGCCGGCATAAACTCGGGATCCGCGAGGATTTCGCTGATTGCCTGATCCAGTTGATCGATTAACGGCTCCTTACTCATGGCTGCCACCCGCGAGCGCTCTCAAAGTTTCCAGCGCTCGATACTGAAGCTGCTTGATCGCGCCCTCGGACCTTGCAAATTCCTGCGCGATCTCACGAACACTTTTCTCTTCGACGAAACGTTTGATGACGACGGAACGCTGATCGTCCGGAAGATTGTCGACGAGTTGAAACAAGATGGCGCGGCGCTCGATATCGGGCCGGTGCGATTGATCGAGATCGTCGCAAATCGGATCCGCGCTTTGCTTCGAGAGCTTCTTCCACCGATCGGCAATCGCATTCGCCGCGATTCGATAGAGCCAGACGGCGAACGGCACGCCTCGCCATTCGAACTTGGAGAGATTCGCCAGCGCGTGCTGAAACACTTCGGCGGTCACGTCTTCAGCCTCGTGACGATCGCGCACACGGCGGACGACGAACGCATACACGCGCTCGAAATTCCTCTCGTATAGCTCGCCGAATCGCCGCGGGTCCTTCTGCGCGGCCTCGATGAGCTGGCGCTCGTCGTCTGTTCGGGCCATCTCTTATATAAACGGTCAGAAAAGGCAAAAAGTCACGGTAGAATCACGCCTTCCCGGGAAATCCTGTCTTAAATCCTCCGCGCGCCCAGGGCCTGTGGCACCTGTAGGTTGACATAACACCCACACTGTGACGCCTATCCCGCCAGCTCACTCCTCCCGGCTGCCTCTTATTTTGCCTACTCTCACGCTCGGTGCCTTTCGAGACGTGATCATTCCGGAAAGCGTATCCGCCGATTACTAACGATACACGCCGATGTGGCGACCTAACCGTCCAAAAGCAATGGACGACGACATCTGGCCGTCTGCATCGTCTAACCATAACGGAAGATCTGTGAATCCCTTGGGAAGGGAGGCGATCCCAAATGCGAGGGCTTTCAAAAGCAGCAGGCGTAGCGATATTGGGGACGTTGATGGCCACTCCGTCTATGGCGGCGCAACGTGTGGTCGTCTGGCCCCGCGTCATCCGGCGGCCGGTTATCGTGAGACCTTATTATGGACCTGGGTGGTACGGTTACCAGGCACTTGGCTGGTACTATCCCGGCTGGTACTACCCCTGGGGACCAGCCCACGCAGTGGCCCCCGCCACAGGCGAGGTAAAAATCGACACGCGTTTGAAGGACGCGTCGGTCTACGTTGACGGCGGTTACGTCGGCCCAATCGGCAAGTTCAAGAAGTTTGGCCTGAAACCCGGAAATCACGACATCGAACTGCGGGATACTTCTGGCCAGACGATCTTCGATGAACGAGTACAGGTCATCCTGAATAAGACTGTCGAGATCAGGCCACCTGCATAGCTTCACTGATAGGGCGGTTACGCCCTCCGCCCGCCGTGGTCTACGGTGCTTTCTGTACACGAAATCTCTATTCGAACTCGGCCTGGCTTTCAGATTTTCGTTTTCCGGCCACTGATGGTTTGCCCGAAGTGTTCGGCCCTAGGCGCGTGCCGGAACTGGCGAACGGCTCAACGTGACCGATTGCGGCCGGATTCCGATTCGGCTCTCTGTTGAATTTCTTTGGCTTCGAAATCCTTATCCTTCGTGGTTCCCTTGATCTGCACAAAGTCGCCCACTTGCAGAGCGTTCGAGGTGACTGTCTCCCCCGCATCGTTCTTTATGACTGTGGCGTCATTGATCAAAACTTTGGTTTCCTTGCCCGTAGCAGCTTGCGGAAGCTGGCCTCTGCGACCGATGCCGCCACCCCGCCCAATCCCGCCGAGACCGCGACGCCCAAGGCGCGGCCCTCCGTTTCCAGGAGAGGGCTGAGGCGCTCGCTCGGTCTGGTCCGCGGATACTGCTCGTTCCTGAATCGTGATGGTGTTGTCTTTTCGATCCACCTTCGTGATCCGGCCCGTTACGATCAGGGCCACGTTGTCCGATTTTTCTGTCGATTGGGCTCGGGTATCGCCTAGAAAAGCCATCC
>QHXC01000083.1 GCA_003222815.1 Acidobacteriota bacterium
GACGCGGAACACAACCTCGACACAATCTTTCAGTTTACCGCCTGTCTCGCCGGTCAAAGCTACCGTGAAGAGACCTTTTGACCGCGCGACGGCCGCGGCTTCGATCACATTTGGGGAGTTCCCGCTCGTCGAAATCGCGACGGCCGTGTCACCGGGACGTCCTAACGCCTCGATTTGCCGGGAAAACACTTTTTCGTATCCGTAGTCATTGCTAAGCGCTGTCAAGATCGATGTATCTGTGGAGAGCGAAATCCCGGCCAGCGGAGACCGGTCCGGTCCGAAGCGGCCGACGAACTCGGCGGCCAGATGCTGGGCGTCGGCCGCGCTGCCCCCGTTTCCGAAGAAAAGAACCTTATTCCCATTTCGCAACCCGTGGGCAATATTTTCGGCGACCTCGACGATTCGATCTTTGTGCTCCTGGAAAAACTCTGATTTGACGCGAAGACTTTCGGCAACGACCTGATCGATGAGTTGCGTTGCGTGCTTCATTCAGTCTCCGTAGCCGTGGGTTTCACACCCACGCTCTCGCCTGCAAAGGGCGCCGCGACGTGGGAGAAGATCCGCGTCAGGGCCTGTCCGGTATACGACTTTTTGGATCGTGCGACCTGCTCAGGGGTTCCTGCAGCCATGATGCGGCCGCCGTGGATACCACCCTCCGGTCCAAGATCGATGACCCAGTCTGCCGTCTTAATGACATCGAGATGGTGCTCGATAATGATCACGGTGTTCCCCAGGTCTGTCAATCGGCTCAATACATCCAGGAGCTTTTTGACGTCATCGAAATGCAGGCCCGTTGTAGGTTCATCCAGGA
Source organism: Acidobacteriota bacterium (assembly GCA_003222815.1). GTDB lineage: Bacteria > Acidobacteriota > Terriglobia > 20CM-2-55-15 > 20CM-2-55-15 > 20CM-2-55-15. The sequence goes on from QHXC01000083.1 coordinate 812, forward strand.
TGTAGAGCGTTTTGCCGGTCGCTCTGCGGCTGAGTTCCTTTGCCAACTTAATCCGTTGCGCCTCACCGCCAGAAAGTGTGGTGGCCGGCTGGCCCAGCCCGATATATCCCAATCCAACATCGACGAGCGTCTGTAGCTTCGAATGGATTTGTGGAATATTGCCGAGCACGTTTACGGCATCAGCCACCGTAGAATTGAGCAGGTCGGCTATGGATAGGCCCTTGAATTGAATCGCCAGTGTTTCACTGTTATAGCGCTTCCCACGACACACTTCGCAGGCGACGTACACGTTCGGCAGGAAGCTCATTTCAATCTTGCGAAGACCGTCGCCTTGGCACGCTTCGCACCGTCCACCCTTCACATTGAAACTGAATCGGCCCGCCTTGTATCCACGCGCGCGGGATTCCGGCAGCATGGCGTAGAGCTCACGAATGGGTGTGAACGCGCCGGTGTATGTCGCGGGATTCGAGCGCGGCGTTCTGCCGATCGGGGACTGATCGATCTCGATAACTTTGTCGATATACTCGAGGCCTTCAATGGCTTTGTATGCTCCTGGCTCGTCGATCGCGCGAAAGAGACGGTGGGCCAAAGCTTTATACAGGATCTCATTCACCAGTGTGGACTTCCCGGAGCCGGAAACGCCGGTTACCACTGTGATGAGTCCCACTGGAAACGAGACGTCGATATTTTGCAGATTATGCTCCGACGCTCCTCGCACGACGACAGCCCTGTGATTCGGCGTGCGCCTCTTGTGCGGCACGGGTATTTCGCAGCGGCCCGAAAGATAGTGCCCGGTCAGACTTGCAGGGGTTTGGGCTATGACTTCCGGCGGGCCTGCAGCCACCAAATGACCGCCTTCAGTACCGGCGCCCGGTCCAAGATCGATGACGTAATCGGCACGGCGTATGGTGTCTTCATCGTGTTCAACGACAATGACAGTGTTGCCCAAATCACGCAGTTCTTCGAGTGTGGATAATAACCGGGCGTTGTCCCTGTGATGAAGACCGATGGAGGGCTCATCCAGAACGTAGAGAACGCCACGCAACTTCGATCCAATTTGAGTGGCGAGACGAATTCGCTGGCTTTCTCCTCCTGATAAGGTGTTTGCGGACCGATCCAGGCTCAGGTAGTTCAGGCCAACGGCGTCCAGGAATTCCAATCGATCTCGAATCTCGCGGATAATCCGGTCGGCGATCAGTTTCTCGCGGGAACCGAGCTTCAACTCCTCGAAAAACTTGAGACTGTCGCTGACAGGCCAGGACGCAATCTCTGCGATCGATCGATCTGCAACCTTCACCGCCAGACTCTCGGGCCGCAAGCGCGCGCCGCGGCAGGCCGCGCACGGTTTGGTGACCATGAATTGCGAAAGGTCCTCCGGCGCTAGACCTTCCTGGTCATAGTACCGGTTTAAGAGGTCGATTATGCCTTCGGTACGTTTGCCGCGTTCCTTGATGCCGTAGAAGATCGCATTTTGGGTTTTCGGTGAGAGTTGCTCAAATGGTGCAGTGAGATCCGACCCGAGCTGGTTACCGATCTTCAGTATCTGCTCCTCGAATTCCTCATCTAACCAGCCATTGGTTAAGGCGAGGGCGCCATTCAGCAACGAGCGGGCGGGATTGCCGACGATTCGCACAGGGTCGAAGTCGAACTTCATTCCAAGTCCGTTGCACGCTTCACAAGCGCCATAGACGCTGTTGAACGAAAACGTGCGTGGTTCAACGTCCGGAATGCTCACGCCGCAATCGACGCATGCCATCTTCTCGGAATACAGACGTTCTTCTCCATCCACCACTGCGATGAGCACGATTCCCTTGGCGAGCTTGAGCGCTTGCTCGATCGACGCTTGGAGGCGTTTCTCAATATCCTTCTTGATCATCAAACGATCGATCACGATCTCAATCGAGTGATTTTTCTTCTTGTCCAATTCGATCGGCTCATCGAGATTATGGAGCACGCCATCGATGCGCCCGCGCACATAGCCTGTTTTCGCCACGGCCTGCAACTGTTTCTTAAACTCGCCCTTCCGGCCGCGGACGAGGGGCGCAAGCACCATCACTCGCTCGCCCTCCGGCAACGTTTTTAGATGGCGCACAATCTGATCCGGCGTTTGTCTGGAAATCGGCTTGCCGCATTGAAAGCAGTGCGGGACACCTATCGACGAGAAGAGGAGACGGAGATAATCATAAATCTCTGTGACAGTTCCAACGATGGATCGCGGGCTCCGCGTGGCGGTTTTCTGTTCGATGGAAATTGCTGGTGAAAGGCCCTCGATGGAGTCGACATCGGGCGGCTCCAGGCGATCGAGAAATTGCCGGGCATACGCCGAAAGCGACTCGACATATCGGCGCTGCCCTTCGGCGTAGATGGTGTCGAACGCAAGGCTGGACTTTCCTGAACCGCTCAAGCCAGTAATAACAGTGAGCTTGTTGCGGGGGACCTCGACGTCAATGCTCTTTAAATTGTGCTGCCGGGCACCACGTACGGTGATGCTTTCGATGGTCCGATGCATATAGTCCCAGTTCTGAAGCTAGTGAAAACTTCACATTCTAACGCATCTACCCCATCAATTCCCAGCGGCTCGCCAAGTCCTGGTAAAGACGCTCCAAAGTGATTTTTAACTCGGAATAGTGGCGGTGCGTGGACTCCCAATCGGTACCCGTTACCGGATTCTGAAACGAGACTTCCAGCAGCGCCAGTTCACCTTCTATAGAGGCAATCTTTTCTTCCAGTTCCGTCATTTCCCGCTGCAACCGTTCCATTTTGTTTTTACTTAGGCCGGTCACGGACGTGCGTGGTTGTGCCCTCTCCTCCTGGGAGAGGGTGGCGGGAAGCGCCGGGTAATGGTTGCTCGTCTCCCGCGGTTTTTCGGTCAGCCACTCCTCAAATGCGCTCAGCCGGTCAAAGACATAGGCTCTGCCCGATTCGAGATACAGTAGATGTGTCGCGAGCTTCTGCACTAAATACCGGTCGTGTGTTACAAACAAGATCGTCCCCGGATACTCTGCCAACGCCGCTTCCAACGCCTCCCTCGACGAAATATCCAAATGGTTTGTCGGTTCATCTAGCGCTAGCAACTGGGGTCCGATGTAGATGATCTTCGCAAGCATCAATCGCGATTTTTCTCCACCGCTGAGCTGATGCACCGTCTTAAAGACATCCTCACCGGTGAACAGAAACTGGGCCAAGTACGATCGTAGCTCGCCGTCTGTGGCCGTAGGATCCAGGTTGCGGACTTCCTCCAGCACAGTCGCGTCGGGATTCAAATCCTGAAGCTGCTGATCGTAATATCCTACGTCCAGGGATTCGTTCCATTCCAGCTCGCCTTGTATTGGAGATCGCGCCCCGATCAGGGTGCGTAGCAGAGTTGTTTTGCCGGATCCATTTGCGCCAAGAATGGCCCACCGCTCGCGACGCTGCACTTCGAATTGGATGGAGCGCACGAGCGTCGTTTCCGCGTATCCAATGGCCAAGTCCCGAGTCATTAGGATGTATCGGCCACTGCGCTCCACGGGCAAAAAACGGAATTTCACGCGGGCGGATGACGTTCTGGGTCTTTCAATCGGCTTGACTCGCGCCAGGAGTTTACGTCGAGACTGAGCTTGTTTTGTTTTTTGGCCTGCGATATTGCGTCGAATGTAATCTTTCTCTTTCTCGATCCATTCGTTCTGAAGCTGCCATTCCTTTTCTTGCCGCCCGAGGCGTTCGGCGCGCTCGTTCAGGTACTCCGAGTAATTACCGCGATAATCCTGAATTTGACCAGTGGCAATCTCGATGATTCGGTTCACCACGCGGTCCAGAAAGAAACGATCGTGAGATACAAGTACCAGTGTCTTATCCGTTTCCTGGAGGAATCCCTCCAACCATTCGATCGAACGGATGTCCAGATGATTTGTCGGCTCGTCCAGTAGCAACAGCTCAGCGTTGGACAGGAGAAGCTTTGCAAGAGCTAGCCGGTTCTTTTCACCGCCCGAAAGCGCTCGGCTGGGCCGGTTCATCGCCTCCTTCGAGAAACCGACACCAAGAAGGGCGGCCTCCGTGTGAGCGCGGTAACTGTACCCATCCTTGAGTTCAAACTCATGCTGAAGGCGTGAATAGCGATCCAGGACGTCCGGCGAAGGTTTCATTGCGATGGCATGCTCGAGCTCTCGCATTTCCTGCTCGACGGCCCGTAGCCCGTCGAATGCGCGCAAAGCCTCTTCCAGAACGGATGTTTGCTCATGAAAGTCCGGAATCTGATCGAGGTATCCGAATTCGAGGCCGGACTTGCGTGTTACCGTGCCCGTATCCGCTTCGTAATCGCGTCCTATGATTTTGAGTAGTGTGGTTTTCCCGGCCCCATTTCTACCGATGAGGCCGATTTTCTCTGAAGGATTGATCTGAAAGGAAACGTCTCGAAGCACATCATGGGAACCGAATGCCTTCGAGACGCCGTTGAGTTGTACAAGCACTAGAAGTAGGTGATTACGCGGCCTTCTTCGTCGCTTTGCCCGGATCCTTGAGGATCTCGATTGCTTTCTTCAACTGACGATCATCTTCCGTACTAGCCGGCGGTTGATCCTTCGCTGGCGGCTGCACTTCCGCCTGGTCGTCCGCATTCGGGTCGACCACCTCGTCTTCAGTTTGTTGGACTTCAACAGTAGGCTTGATACCCGAGTCCTGCGGCTCTGCTGCCTGAATTTCCTTACCGGCCGGCGTATAGTATTTCGCCACCGATATGAGCAAGCCAAAACCGTCTTCCAGGGGAAGGAGCCGCTGAAGGGAACCGGTACCGAACGTTTTGACCCCCACGACTTCGCCGCGATGGTTATCTACAATTGCCCCCGCGACGATCTCGGCGGCGCCAGCAGACCCCTGATTCACGAGCACCACGACTGGGGCATTCGTCAGCGCTTCCTTGGGATTGGCCGGTAGGATTTTTTTATCGAATTTCTGTCCTTGCAGATAACCGATCGTTCCGGACTCCAGGAATAGATTGGCCAATTGGACGCCTTCCTGCTCTTCGCCTCCGCCTGTGAACCGTAGATCCAGTACGACACTCGTGGCGCCTTTCTTCAGCAAGGCGTCGAGTTGCCTCTTGGCTTCCAGAGCTTTGCCCGAGCCGAGGAACGGAACCTTCAAGTAGGCTATCGTGTTGTCCAGGATCTTGGCTTCAACCGGCGGCGCCTGAACCACTTCACGATTCAACATTACGGTTTCCGGTTCCGCCCGCCGCCGGCGAATAACGGACAGTGCCACCGGTTTGCCAGCAGGATTTGCAAGCAGGGCGTTGACTTGGACCTGATTCATTTCACGTGTGGTCGCCCCATCGATCGACTCGATCATGTCGCCTGTGCCCAGCCCAGCGTTGGCCGCCGGCCCGCTGGGAATTGCGTCGACGATGACGGGATATCCAAGGCGTGGCGATTTGAAAAGGACCACACCGATGCCTGGAGTTTTCTGCGGATTGTAATCCTTGTAGAATGCGACTTCCTTGGGAGAGAGGTACCCTCCATACGGATCCACGCTCTCGACAAGGCCACGAATCGCACCGGCAACGGCGTACTTGATCGTCGGCTCGTCTACATAGTCGTTTTGGATCCGGTTCAGGACTTCCATGAAAATCGATAGCTGCTGATAGGATCCGTTTTGGGCGCTGACACGGCCAAGCATGCCGCCGATGATGGCGTAAATGACAAGGACCGAAGAGAGCAGCAAAATCGCGTACTTACTCTTCGAATTCAATTAAGACCTCCTGAGGATCAAAAAGTAGATTCAATTATAGCCCGGTGAAGTCCGGGCGGTATCATGAAATTATGCGGGTTATGGCTTTCGATGTGGGCGACAAGACAATAGGTGTTGCTATCAGTGACGCTCTTATGCTGACGGCCCAGCCTCGGCCGACGATTCGTCGAAAGACCCTGAAATCCGACATTGAGGCGATCCGCCGTCTGGCGGAGGAAAATGAGGTTCACCAGATTGTCGTCGGCCAGCCGCTGCATATGAGCGGCGACGCAAGCCTGCAGAGCGAAAAGGTGACTCGCTTCGCCGAAGAACTCCATAAATCGTTGGACTTGCCGGTCGTATTCTGGGATGAGCGGCTGACCAGCTTTGTCGCCGAGCAGCACCTGCAAGACATGGGCCTCAGCTGGCGTAAACGTCGAAAACATGTGGATAAAATAGCGGCAATGATCATCCTCCAAGACTATCTGGATAACCGTTCCGGCCCGACCGCATGAAGCGCCCGATCTTATTACTTTTCGCTTTTCTCGCCGGACTTGTTGTGGTCAGCCTGGTCTATTATGTTCGTGAAGAACTTCGCATCCCCAGCCCTTCTCCCCCTGGAGGGAGCGGCGGAAGGCCAGGTGAGGGTTTCATTCTGGAAATTCCCCGCGGCTTGGGCGCACGTGCTGTCGTTGGACTTCTCCAAGATAACAAGGTCATCCGGAATCGTTACGTCACCCTGACTTACATCTTCTATACGGGAGCGCGAAATAAACTGCAGGCCGGCGAATATCTTTTCGACCATCCTCTGACCATTCCGGAAGTGGTGAACAAACTCACCACGGGCGCTGTCTACCTGCACAAGTTCACTGTCCCTGAAGGTCTCACGGTCGAAGAAACCGCCCAGAAATGGCAAGAACAGGGCTTCGGCGCCGCGCCAGATTTTCTGATGGCGGCTGCCGGTGCTGTGGATCTGGTTCGCCGTTTCGACGAGAAAGCAACTTCCACGGAGGGCTACCTGTTTCCCGAGACCTACTCACTCCCGGCGCATACGACAGCCCGCCAGGCCATTGAAGCCATGGTGAGCCGATTTCAGCAAATGGTGGAACGGTTACAACAAGCCGTTCCTGCCACCAACTGGTCTCTGAATCTGCACGACATGGTGATTCTTGCGTCGCTAGTCGAAACGGAAGCCGCCCGCGAGGACGAGCGTCCGTTGATTGCATCGGTGTATCTCAATCGCCTTGGCCGGAGAATCCTGCTCCAATGCGACCCAACGGTCATTTACGCCCTTCAGCAGGCGAATCGCTATCACGGTTCTCTCACACTCGCGGACCTTCGTTTCGAATCGCCTTACAACACGTATTTGAAAGCAGGCTTGCCACCCGGTCCCATTGCGAATCCCGGTTACCCGTCACTACTTGCTGCCGTTCAACCGGCCTCGACCAAATACCTCTACTTCGTGCGCACGACCGAGGGCCGCCACACTTTTTCAGAGACACTCGCCGCACATAATCGCGCGGTCGCTTTATACCGGAAATCAGTCCGGTTGACGCGTGGAATGGCGAAAGCGCAATAAGCGCCTATTTGAAGGCGGGATTCTTTAGATACTGATTAAGCGACATTTGATTTTGGTCGCGCTTGGAGAGTATCGGATCACGGAATGGCCATTGGATGGCGATATCGGTGTCATTCCAGGCAATTCCGCCTTCAGCGGCAGGTTGGTAAAACTCTGTTTGTTTGTATTGAACCTCAGCGGTGCCCGAAAGTGTTGCGAATCCGTGGGCGAAGCCGACCGGAACGTAAAGCTGAGTTTTGTTCTCCGCCGTCAACTCGATGCTGAACCACTTTCCGAAGGTGGCCGAACTCACGCGCAGGTCCACGGCCACATCGAAAATCCGCCCGGCAGTGCAACGCACCAGCTTGCCCATGGGCGCGCGCATGTCTTGATAGTGAAGGCCCCGCAGAACGCGGGCAGTCGAGGAGGAATGCGAGTCCTGGACGAATTCAACCGATAGTCCTGCTTCCGCGAAGTCGTGCTTATGCCAGGCCTCAATGAAGAAGCCCCGCTCGTCCAGGAAGTAGTCAACATTCACCACCACCAACCCGTCGAGCGGAGTCTTGCTCACACGTGTCTTCATGGGCTTGTGGTTAGGGCGAAAATCCGGGCCGGGCCGCCAGTGCCGTTTTCGATCTTTATCGGAGCGACGATGACCGAGACTCCGGTTGGCGGCAGGCTGCCCAGATTGGCTACATTTTCGAGGTGATACTTCCCTCTGCTATGGCTGTAGTGGTGGACAGCAAAATCCTTGGACATGCCATAGTCGACGCTCAGCGTATCAATGCCGATGCCGGCGACGTTGCGTTCCTCGGCCAGAACCTTCACGGCTTCGGGTGAGAATCCGGGAAAGTGGAGCGTCCCGGCCTTGTCAGCGTTTTTGTATTGGTCGAAATCTGTCCAGCGCTCGTCCCAACCGGTATACATCATGACCACGGCATTTTGCGGAATGCGGCCGTGAGCTTGCTCCCATGCGGTCACGTCTGCCGGGTTCAGCAGATAGTCCGCATTTTCGGCCGCCTTCTTGCGGACATCAAAAACAACGGCAGGCACAAAGAGCTGTTGAACAGGAAGCTTGTCTACCGAGATTTGACCGGTGACAAAATGATTCGGAGCGTCCAAATGTGTGCCGGTATGTTCGGCCATCGTGAACCGGCCCGAGAGGACGCCGTCCTTCTCCAGAGTGGCGAAAATCTCGTATTTAAACGGTGCGTAGCCGGGGCCTGGCCAGTACGGGTTCTGAGGGTTCAGCGCATGGGTAAGGTCCACCACGTGGGTCTTACCGGTTGCGATGCCTTCGAACAATCCGGTGGGTTCCGACTTCGGCTGCGCGGCAGGTTGCGGTGCCCGGCACGACGCAATGAGAAACAAACTCACCAGAACCAAAACCTGTTTCATAATTTCCTCGTGCTTGTTTACCTTGCGCTTGGTTCAAACGTCGGAGATCGCGAACAGTACATCCACGCGGCCATTCAAGGTCTTTCCGACCGCGATGTCCAAATTATCCGTTGCGCCGCGATCTATTTGACCGAACCGAGAGAGATTCTCAATCAACCGCAGTTTCTGAACACCGTTCTCGAAGGGAGTACTTCCCTCGATCCGGACCAGTTACTTAAAGTGTGTTTGGAAGTCGAAGAAGTGAATCTTCGCACACGCGACATCAGCAAAGGTCCCCGGACGTTGGATATTGACATCATTTTTTTCGGAAGGGAAATCATTCGGAAACACGGCCTTGAGATCCCCCACCCGCGGTTTTCCAAACGCCGTTTCGTTCTTGAGCCGCTTGCGGAAATCGCCCCCGAGTTCGTTGATCCTGTTAGCGGAAAGACGATTCGCCAGCTTCTGCAAGAAGTTTCAGATCCTGCCCGGGTTGAACGTCTACGATAACAATTCGCGCAGCCGCCGTTCTAATTTTTTACCCTCGCGGGGTGAACGAACGGCGATGAACACGGTGTTCTCACCCGCAATGCTTCCGATGGATTCGGGCCAACCTGTCTCATCCAGCGCCTGTGATACAGTCGAAGCATGTCCTGAGCCTGTCTTCACGACCACAATATTCTGTGCCACGTCAATGTCCACCAGGAATTCCCGAATGATCCGCCGCAGCGATTCCTCCGATGGTCTGGCGGGTTCGGAATCCACGGCTGTATAAACGCCTGCGGATTTTGCCAGCTTCAATTCCTGTATGTCCCGGGACAAGGTCGATTGAGACACCGTTATGTCCCGAGCCTTCAAACCCCGCATCAGCTCTTCCTGACTGCTGACTTCTCCGGCGCGGATGAGCTCCATGATTGCTCTGTGCCGAAGACGCTTCATGACGGCTGGATTATACACAAAAACGATTGACCGGTTCCCGGACACGATGCATACTTATGCATTCCTATGCATAAGTATTCAACATCTCCTATTATGGCAGCCAATCCGGATTTCCTCTCGATTGCACAACTTAGCCGAGAGGATCTGTTCAGCTTGCTGGCAATTTCGCAGGATTTTCGTGGGAAGACCGTGTTTGGTCGAGCGCTTGAAGGCAAGTCGGTGGCGATGATCTTCCAGAAGCCGTCACTGCGGACGCGGGTTACCTTCGAGGTCGCGATTCGGCAGCTCGGCGGCTGGCCGATACTGCTGGGCCCGGTCGAAAGCCAGCTCGGAAAGCGGGAGGCGGTTCAGGACGTGGCGAGGAATCTTTCACTTTGGGTGGATGCTATTGTCGCCCGCGTTTTCGCTCATAGTCACCTGGAGGAGCTTGCGTTGTTTGCCTCTGTTCCGGTGATCAACGCTCTTAGTGATGCCGAGCATCCGTGTCAGGCGGTGGCGGACGTATTGACGCTTCAGGAAGCGTGGTCTAGCTTTCTGGGCAAAGAACTGGTGTACATCGGTGATTGGAACAATATGTCGCGATCGCTTTGGCAGGTCTGTTCGCTGGTGGGTTTGCGATTCCGGGCGATCTGCCCAAAATCGTATGGACCCTCTTCCGAAGAACGAGTGGATTGGTCGACGTTGCCGGAAGACATCAAAGGTGCCGATGCCGTCTATACCGATGTGTGGACAAGCATGGGGCAGGAACATGAACTGAAGGAACGCCTGGAAGTCTTCCCTCCTTATCAGGTGAACGAGAAACTTTTGGCGAAGACCGGCAAGCCTACGTTCTTTATGCACTGTCTTCCGGCACATCGTGGCCAGGAAGTCACGGACGCGGTGATCGAATCCCCTTATTCCCTCGTTTTCCAACAGGCTGCCAACCGGTTGCCCGTGGAAAAGGCAATTCTTGTTAGTTTCGTGGAGAACACTTATGAATCAGAAAGTGAAGAAGGTCGTTCTAGCGTACTCCGGCGGTTTGGACACGTCCATCATCATTCCGTGGCTCAAGGAAAACTATGGTTGTGAAATCATCGCTATGGCCGGCAACATCGGCCAGGATGATGAACTGCACGGCATTGAAGAAAAGGCGTTGCGGACCGGGGCATCCAAATGTTATGTCGAAGACCTTCGCCACGAATTCGTAACCGACTATCTCTGGCCGCTGGTTAAATCCGGCGCGATGTACGAAGGAAAGTACCTTCTGGGTACGTCCATCGCACGTCCGCTTCTTGCCAAGAGGCAGGTGGAAATTGCACTGGAAGAAGGGGCGGATGCCGTTGCGCATGGTTGTACTGGAAAAGGGAACGATCAGGTCCGCTTTGAGCTGACATACACAGCGTTCGCGCCGCAGCTCAAAATTATCGCGCCGTGGCGCGAATGGAGCATTCGGTCGCGGCATGAGGCGATCGCTTACGCCCGGGAACGCAGCATTCCGATCTCAGCAACAAGTGAAAAAATATATAGCCGAGACAGCAATCTCTGGCATATGAGTCACGAGGGCGGCATTCTCGAAGATCCGTCGCAACCTCCGCCGGAAGATCTTTTCATGCTGACGCTGGACCCGCGATTTTGCCCGGAGGGCGAAAGCGAAATCACAATTGACTTTGACCGCGGGGTTCCGGTGGGCCTGAATGGATACTCCATACCTCCTGTCCAGCTTTTGGAAGACCTGAACGAAATCGCGGGCACGAACGGCGTCGGCCGCGCGGACGTGGTCGAAAACCGAGTGGTGGGCATGAAGTCGCGCGGTGTTTATGAAACCCCGGGGGGAACCCTCATCACGGCCGCGCATCGTGAGCTCGAGTCGCTTTGCCTCGACAGGCAAACCCGATACCACAAAGAACTACTCAGCATTACATATGCTCAGATGGTGTATGAAGGACACTGGTTTACGCCGCTGAGAGAAGCCCTTGATGCTTTCTTCGCCAAAACTCAGGAGGTCGTGACTGGTTCCATAACTATGACCTTGTACAGAGGCACGATGGCTGTCAAGAGCCGCCGATCGCCATTCAGTCTTTACCGGCAGGACATCGCATCATTTGACACTGGCAGCTACGATCATCATGATGCCGAAGGATTCATCAAGCTTCTTGGGCTTCCTGCGGCTGTCCGCTCCAGGTTAGCGGATTACAAAATCCGAAATCCGGAATCCGCTGCGAGCGGCCCGGCCGTGAATGAAGTCCGAAATGAATATGAAACTCTGGCAAGCCGTGCTCACGCGCGGGCGCTGCTTGGTTGCGGCGTGTTATCGCAGGAAGAATGGAAAGCCATCGACCAGGGCCTGGAGCAGATTCTCTCCGACTACACGCTGGACCAGGTCAAGGCAACGCCTTACGAAGACGTTCATACCTTCGTCGAAGCCACACTTGCCGCCAAGATCGGTCCCGCAGCATTGAAACTGCATACGGGCCGCAGCCGAAATGATCAGGTCGCCACGGATTTCCGGCTGTTTGTGCGCAAGGCCATTGGGTTGGTCCTGGCGGATCTCGAAGCGCTGCAGCTTACTCTCATCGAATGCGGCGCCCGGTACGCCGGTGTGATCATTCCGGCATACACTCATCTGCGGCGTGCGCAGCCGATTCGGTGGAGTCAATATTGTCTCGCGTTCGTAGAGATGTTTGGCCGCGATTCCGAGCGCTTCGAACAGTCGCTCGGCCGCGTGGACATCCTCCCCCTGGGATCGGGGGCAGTCGCCGGTTCCAATTTTCCCGTGGACCGCGAAGCCATAGCGAAAGAGCTGGGTTTCTCCCGAATTTCGGCCAATAGTCTGGATGCCACATGCGACCGAGATTTTGTACTCGAATTCCTATCCAATGCGGCAATACTCATGGCTCACGCCAGCCGCTTGGCCGAAGATTGGATCATCTATTCCACTGAGGAATTCGGGTTTCTTGAACTCTCAGAGAAGGTGACGACCGGAAGCAGCCTCATGCCGCAAAAGAAGAATCCCGACGGTTTTGAGCTCATTCGAGCCAAAGCCGCGATGACCGCCGGGTTGCTTTCCGGGTTTTTGTCGGTGATGAAGGGTTTACCCACCGGTTACAACAAAGACCTTCAGGAAGATAAAGAAGCATTTCTGAAGGTGTTCGAAAATGTACGTCTTTCCTTGAGCGTGCTGCGCCTGTCTGTCAGAACCGTGGTTTTGAACACCGATCGGACGGGGAAAGCCGCAGCGAACTCCTTCATGGGTGCCACGGATCTGGCCGACTTCCTGGTCATGAAAGGCGTGCCTTTTCGGACGGCTCACGAGGTCGTAGCGCGCAGTGTGCGGGACGCCCTTGAGCAGCATAAAGAACTGAGCGAAATGGATCTCGCCACCTATTCGCCATTTTTCGCAGAGCTCCCTGCCAACTATCTCACACCAGAGAATGTGGTGAATCGAAAAGGCCAGTCTCCTTCGCTTCCCGCGCCTTCCGCACGTCCACGAAAGCCATAAGGATTAAACCCGCTACAAAAAAGAAGATGAGGGAAATAATCGCCAGGCGCGACGAGCCCAGCCACTGCCGCACGAGGCCAAACGTTGTGGGTCCCCAGATTGCCGAAAACTTGCTGAAGACCGTATAGAAGCCAAAGAACTCGGCGCTCGATCCTTCCGGGACCATCGAGCCGTAGAAGGAGCGGCTGAGCGCTTGCGATCCGCCGAGGACAATTCCAACCACGACTCCAAGACCGAAGAACTGGGCCGCACTCCGGATAAAATATGCATAAATAACCACTCCGGACCAGAGGACCAGGCCCACCATAATGGCCTTTTTCGCTCCGATCTTCATTGCCAGCCGTCCGAATAGCAGGGCTCCAACAGTGGCGATGATCTGAATGACCAGAAGCGTAACCATCAATGCTGTTTTGGAGATCTTCAGTTCCTCGGTTCCATAAATCGATGACATGGCAATGACCGAGACAGGCCGATCGACACATATTTCGCGAGCCCAACCTTGCCTATTCCGGAAGAGCGAAACACGCCGCCGGCGTGCAAGTTGACGGCAGGAGCACTTTCCCGTAGATACTTGACGGTGAATAAAGTGAATCCTGCCCACCACAGACCCGCTGTCAGAATTGCAATTCGGGCGGCCGTCTCTTCGGAGATGCCGACGAAATCGTGCCCGGCAACGAGGACCAACGCGAAGGCGAACTGAAGCCCGCCGCCCACGTATCCGTACGAATAGCCCTTCCCTGAAATCCAATCCATCTTTTCGGGACTTGCGAGATCCGTGATAAACGAATCGTAGAAAACGTTCGCACCAATAAATCCCACTTGAGCCATCAGAAACAGAAATAGCGTGCGGTAAACGTCGCGGGTGCCGCAGAGGTAGAGCAGCATTGTGAATAGCGAGCCCCCATAGGCGAATGCCAGGAGGAAACGTTTCTTTGCTGCGGAGAAATCAGAAATCGCACCGAGTACTGGCGCCGACAGGAAGGCGATAAACGAAGACAGTGCGACGACAAGAGCCCACACAACCGAGGCGCTGGTTTCGATTCCGGCAATCCGCAGGCCTTCCGTCCCCACGACAACGGACGCAAAATAGGCGGGTAAAACACCCACATACACGGTGGTGACATAGGCGGAGTTCGCCCAATCGTACATGCACCAGCCGAAAATGTTTTTGGGATCGTCTTTAGGGTATGCCATTCGCGTAATTTGCGTATTTCGCGGTCGTCAACTACGCGAAGTACGCGAAAACGAAATTCTAGCAGTGCAGATCCAAAACCATCGCGATTTCGTCGCAGTTCCCGAATTTAGGGCACGCGACACAGTCTTTCCAGACCTTCATGGGCAAATTTCTGTGTTCAACCGTCCGGAAACCCATCTTTTGAAAAAACCCAGGTGCGAGAGTGAGGGCAAAAACCTGGGTGAGGTTCTCGGTGCGGGCCTTTTCAATGAGAGCTTGAACAATCGCGCTGCCTGTTCCACGAGGGGAGTTGTCTGGCGCTGTGGCAAGGCCATAGATCTCCGCAACATCGCTTGAATACGGTTCCAGCCCACCACAGCCCACCACCTCACCGTCCAGATCGGCCACGACATAGTGCCGTAGAGACTCCGCCAATGCTCCATGTGAGCGGGGAAGCATCAGTCCCTGAGAAGCGTAGTGCGCGATGATGCGTACTATCGTTCGAACGTCCTCGTGTGCGGCCGGTCTGATTTTCATGAGGCGCTCCCGAACTGCGTGCGCCCCACACGGACCGTGCGGATGCCGCCGTTCATAGCCGCCTTTACCGCTCGCAACTTTGGAATCATTCCTCCGCTGACGAAGCTTGCCGACAGCAGCTCATCCGGTGTCGGGGCCTGGTCAAGGACCACGCCATTTGCATCCTTGACTCCTTCAACATCCGTCAAAAAGATCAACTCGCTGGATTCGAGCGCCACAGCGACGGCTGCCGCTGTTTCGTCTGCATTCACGTTGAGCAGCGAACTTTCACCAAGTGCCAACGTCGGTATTACGGGTAACTTGCCCGCATCTAAAATGGTGGTCAGGGCCATGGCGTCTGCGCGAAGATTGGTTCCCACAAGTCCCCACCGGCCCGGCTTCTTGGATGCGCGAATCACACCAAATATTCCCATTGCCGGCAGTCCTTTCTGTTGAAGCTGTACGACGAGGGCTGTGTGCACCTCTCCGAGAAGTGCCATTGCAACGGCGGCGAGTGTTTGGTCGTCCGTGACGCGCAAGCCTTCAATGAAAACCGAAGCTACCTTCATCCGCTCCAACATCCGGGTGATCTGGATACCACCCCCGTGAACGACAACAGTTCTAGCCTTGGCGACCCGTTGAATCTCCTCGACAGCTCGCGCGGGATTTTCAAGGAGTGCGCCGCCGACTTTGACGACGAGACTCACGAGAGCAATCCCGCAGCAGGTTCGCATCCCAGCATCAGGTTCAGATTCTGAATCGCCTGTCCGGCAGCACCTTTGACGAGGTTGTCGATCGCGGACACAATCACCGTGTTCGGCCCACTCGAGGCAATCCCAATCGAGCAGAGGTTTGTTCGCGTCACATTTTGAACGTTTGGCATCCGGCCATCCGGGAAAACGCGTACGAACGGCGCTGTCGCGTAGGTGTCGCTAAGGATAGACCGTACCGAAGCGCGATTCGCCGGCCGCAGCACAATGGTATTCAAAATACCTCGATTGATGGGAATCAGATGCGGTGTGAAAACAAAGCGATCAAATGTCGCACCCGGAAGCTGTGAAACCATCTCCGGCGTGTGCCGGTGCTTCAGGATACCGTAGGCGCTGATGTTTTCATTCACCTCGCAGAAATGGGTTTCGGGCTTCGGCTGCCGGCCGGCGCCGGAGACACCGGATTTTCCATCCACCACGACTGTGCATGTGCTGTCTATCGCATTCGCTTTGTACAGCGGCGCCAGTGGGAGGATCGTTGCCGTCGCATAACATCCCGGATTCGCGACCAACCGGGCGCCGTGAATTTGTTCTGAATAAGACTCGGGTAATCCGTAGACAGCTTCTGCGAGCAACTCAGGCGCAGCATGTTCGAATTTATACCATTCGCGATAGAGCCCAGCGTTTTTCAATCGAAACGCCCCGCTCATATCCACTATCCGATACCCGGCTTGCAACAATGCGGGTGTTAGACGCATCGAAAGCTCGTGCTCTGTTGCCAGAACCACGACATCCGGCGCATACGATCCTAATTTTTCCAGACTAAATGGCTCCGCTCCGGATTCTTCATCCGCTTTTGAGGCGAACCGTCCCACCACCTGAATTTGGGGGTGGGAGGCCAACAGGCGATCCAATTCCTGGCCGGCATAACCGGTGACTCCGACTATGGCGACACGACGTGAATAAATATTCATAGACATGCATATTTAACCACAAATGCGTGGTAAAGGCACAGACATTTCCCATCCGCGTCCATCCGCGCAGTCCGCGGCGAACTCACTGCAAATTGGGAGAATCCAAATTGAGTTTGCTTAAGGGGATAACGCCGATTCTGCCCAAGCCCTCCAATTGCTTTGTGAACTCGTCCGCTTTTCCGACAAGGACAATAACGACGTTGTCGGATGAGATCTTTTCCTTCGCGACCCGCAGCACATCGGCTGCAGAAACAGTGGCGAGCCGGTCTCGGTAAGTCTTCAAGTAATCGTCGCCCAGCTCATATAGAAACACGGTCGTCAGACGCGTCGCGAGATCATTAGGAACCTCAATGCTTAAGGGAAAGCTTCCGACCAGGAATGATTTTGCATTCTGAAGCTCGTCCGCAGGGATTTCCAGCGACCGGAATTTTTGAATTTGGTCTAACAGCAGGTTCAGAGCTTCAAGAGTTTTTTCGGTTCGTGTGTCGGCTGTGGAATAGAAACTGCCCGGACCCCTC
>QHXC01000084.1 GCA_003222815.1 Acidobacteriota bacterium
ACTGCAAGAAACAGAAGGTCATCCCCAATCCAGCCCATCCTGACGGACCGGTCTTCAGAATCTGATCCGTTGAACTGATTCCCAGGAAGCCCAGCCCCGACATGCCGCATAATAGGCGCCCATGTTGTCGTGGGGCCGCATCCGGCGGGCGTTGCAGCCGCTTGTCCTCAAGTATTGGTTGAAAAAACGCTCGCAAAATACTGTAACGACACGTGTGGAAGGCTTTACGCTCACCGTCTTGCCAACCGTTTTCCACCCGCGGTATTTCGGCTCCAGCTCCGTTTTAGCCCGCTTCGTTTCTTCACTGGATCTCGCGGGCAAATCCTTTCTGGATGTCGGCTGTGGTTCGGGCCTGGTGGCCCTGTGTGCAGCGCGCGGAGGCGCACAAGTGACAGCGGTGGATGTTAATCCGGAGGGTCTTGGCGAAACCATGGTGATCTTGTGGGCGCGATAAAGAGAGTTCTCCTGTGGTCAGCAATTGCCGTGCTGGGTGGCCGTCTCGTCATCCTGTATCTCATACCTGCGTGGAACAGCATTGTCACGGATTTCCCCAACTACTACACGGCAGCGTGGGCCGTTCGACACGGCGATCCGCTGTCGGATCTCTACGACCCAGTCTGGTTCGAGCGTGAGAAGCATCACGCCGGTATCGAGCGCCCGGCAGCGCTGTTCAATTATTTTCCTCCGATAAACGCTCTAGTCATGTGGCCACTGGCGAATCTGTCACCGATTGGGGCGAAGCGGGCGTGGACAGTCCTGAACATGGTCGCGCTGGGTGCTGTCATCTTGCTCACGGTGAAGGCGACGGGAATTGGATTTCTGCCCGCAATGGCCATCGCACTTCTCGGGGGCGACGCGCTCGGTAACAACCTGGCCTATGGACAGTTTTACATTGTCCTCACGCTGCTTCTGCTTGCCGGAGTCTTGGCCGCCGAGCGATTTCCCGCCATTGCGGGCGCTGCGGTGGCGACAGGCACGGTCGCGAAGCTCTTCCCAATGGCGCTGCTGGTATATCTCGCAATTCGAAGAAAGTACCGCGTTCTGATCTGGGCCGCTACTGCGATGATCGCTCTGACCCTCGTCGGTGTGGTTGTTCTGGGTTGGGCGCCGCATCGGGTATACCTGCAAGAAGTGTTGCGGCCAACACTCCGCGGCGAGATTCAAGATCCGTACAACGTACACTGGAACACGCTGCAGGCGTTGCTTCGGCGCGCCTTCGTCCGCGAAGAGATCCTCAATCCTGTGCCCATTCTGGATGCGCCATGGCTCTTCTTTTTCCTGCGTCCACTTGTTTCCATCGCAATCGTTGCCGTCACTCTGTTCGCAATCTCGCGAGCACGCCGGCATGACCTCTTGGTCGAATACGGCGCGATCATCGCTATGGTTTCCCTCATCACGCCAAGTCAGGCCAGTTATCACCAGGTCCTGTTCTATCCGGCCGTGGCCGGTGGAATTGCTTCGGCCAGGCGGCTCACAGCTGCGTTTGTTTTTGCTGGGATATTTGCGCTGATCTGTTCGAACGTCATGGGTGCTACGGCCGCTTTCGACCGCGGGTTGGCCATGGTACTCGCTTTTCCACGTGTCTACCTGGTACTCGCTCTGTGGGTGATATTTTTGGTCGCTCTCAATCCTTCAAAGCCCGCGTTTGGACCTCGCTTCGCCGTCGTCGGAGCCGGCGCACTTCTGGCTATACTGACCATCGCGTTTCTGGAAAATAACCGATGGGCTGCCGATATCGCCGACGGAGCGACTCTTGTTCCGCTGGCGCACGAGAGCATGCTTGACGTTCAGCCACGGTTCGTTAACGACCATCTCGTCACTTCGTCTCTCGGAGCGGACGGATTCAGCACTCTGCCTCCCGAGACCGAGCCGCCCGCCCAGTCTCCGGACGGCCGGTGGACCGTCTTTGCCACGAATGCCCGCGGCAACTGGGATATTGCGCTTCGCTCGAATCGGACCGGCGAGATTCGCTTCCTCACGACGAGTTCTGCAAATGATGTGACACCATGTTTCTCCCCGGATGGACGGTCCGTCTACTTTGCCAGCGACCGGCACCGGGGATATCGATTCACGACGATTTATCGGGTGGATGTGGATGTCCGCTGACTCCCTCTTTTTGTGTCCGCAATGCCGCCAGCCGCTGCCGGTGCGCCCGCCGTGCTCGTGTGGTTTTCTTCTTCGCGAGTCCAGCGGAATCATCAATCTCATGACGGATCAAGAGTCGGCCGTGGTGCAGCCGTTCCTGGACGTTTACGAGCAAGTCCGTCGGGATGAAAGATGGGGTGGCGATGATTTGGACCTTCCGTTTCACCCCCGGCGGCACCGGGATATCTGGCGTATCCGTCAGCATACGTTTCGCAAGTTCGAATCGGTCGTGGCGGACGCGAAACGAGGAATAGCGCTGGACATCGGTGCTGGAAACTGTTGGATGACGCGCTATCTCGATCGCTGGGGTTTCGATGCGATCGCACTGGACATCAACACGAGTGGAATGGATGGACTGCGGGCCGGACGGAAGTTCATCGACGAGGGCGCGGCATTTTTGCGGGTCCGGTCGGGAATGGAACGGTTGCCCTTTCTCCCGGAACGGATTAAACTACTCGCCACCAACGCATCTTTTCACTACGCGAGCGACTTCCGCACTGCTCTTTCGGAATTTGAACGAGTGCTCACCCCCGGCGGAATGATCGCGATAGTCGATTCACCTTTTTACGAGAATGCGGCTGATGGTGAACGTATGATGGCCGAGCGCGTGGTGGAATTTCGAAGGAAGTACGGTATGCCTGAGACGTTCGCGCGGCGCTCGCGCTATCTGACATACAAGGGTCTGGAGGAGATGGTCCGCTCATTGAATTTATCTTGCCAGGTGCTTCCGGTGTGGCCGGGATTCCGGCGGAGTTATGAGGCGATCCGAGCAAAATTCGCCGGGCGGAACATCGCGGAGTTTCCGGTGGTGGTGATCGAAAAACATTTCGCCATGGGCTGGAACCGCGACACATCGCACGGATCATGACTTTCGAGCGGGTATTGAATGCGCGATTCCCAACTGTATCGGACATCAAACTGAAGGCATGGCAAACCGGAATTCTGAAAACGCTTGGAGCTTGGCGATACAAGTTTCGCTTTTATTCGGCGCCTGGGAGATCCGTCTTGTGGCAAATCGGCTGTTCCAGTATCGGCAGCCGGGGATTGAAGGTTTTGAGGAGTTCTGAATGACTGACATTTTGCTGGGTCACGCGTATTTTCTAAAGTACGACATTATTGAGCGGCGCGTCATGAAACCGTATCCGCCGCTGGGAATCCTGTATCTCTCGGCGTACCTCAAGCGGAGCGGCTTTTCTGTCGAGGTATTCGATTCGACGTTTCACGACTTCGGCGATTTTGAGGCCACTGTGAAGCGCTTCCGGCCACGCATCGTGGGCCTCTACGCCAACATCATCACGCGCGAGAACGTGTTTCGGCTAGCCCACATTGCAAAAGCGAACGGCGTGGAGTTTGTGCTTGCCGGGGGGCCTGACGCTTCGGACTGGTGCGAACAGTATTTCGAAAATGGCGTGGATATCATTGGAACCAACGAAGGCGAACTGACCCTTCAAGAATTAATCCCGTGGCTGCAGCAGAAAGGCATGGATGGTCTAGAGCGGATTCGCGGAATCATCTTCAAAAAGAACGGCCGCGTCCACAGGACACCGCCGCGGCCGGCTATAACCGATCTCGATGCGCTCCCCTGGCCGGATCGCGATGTCCTAAATTTGGACGAATATTTCAAAGCTTGGAAGTCGCATCATGGGGAAAGTTCAGTTTCTCTAATCACTGCCCGCGGCTGCCCATTTCATTGCGCCTGGTGCTCGAGTGAAGTTTTCGGGCACACGCACCGCCAGCGCTCCGCGAAGGACGTTGTCGACGAGATCCTCATGCTGAAGAAAAAGTACAACCCGGACATCATGTGGATCTCCGACGATGTCCTCACCATCAATCGCAAATGGACATACGAATTCGTTCGCGAGGTCAAGGCGCGCAATGCACAACATCCTTACGAATGCCTGACCCGCGTCGACCTGATCGACTACGACATTCTGAAGGGACTGCGTGAGACCGGTTGTTTCCGGATCTGGTACGGAGCGGAATCCGGTTCGCAAAAGATACTCGACGGCATGCGTAAAGGAACGAAGGTCGAGCAGGTACGAGAAGCTGCCCGCATGACGCAAGAGCTCGGAATGCAGGCGGGTTTCTTTATCCTCCTTGGGTACCCGGATGAAACGACCGCCGACATCCGCATGACCATCGACTTTTTAAAAGACACCCACCCGGACGTCGTCGGAACCTCGGTCGCATTCCCGATCAAAGGCACCGAATTTTATGAGCGCGTCGAAAGCCGCATCATTCCCGATGAAAACTGGTCGTCCCGAAATCAGAACAAGCTGCTCTTCAATGGCAAATATCCCCGCCTCTACTACTGGTTTGCCGCACGTTGGCTCGTGAAGGAAGTCAACATTGACCGTATGTGGCGTATGCAAAAGCGTCCCTATCTGAAAATCCTGATTGAGACGGCAAAAGTAACCGTGGCTCGCGTCGGTGTTGCTTTAGTCGGCGCCGCATCTTTTTATCGGACGCATCCTCGAAAGCTCGCGCCTTCGCAGCGTCATGCGTGAGCGTGGTGGTCGAAAAACGTGAAGAATAAAAGAGTCCTGCTCTTCTTTCCGTCGTATCGGAGCATTGAAGCTGCCCCGCCGCTGGCGTTGCTGGCGCTTGCGCCCATTGCCGAGCAGCGTGGACTCACGGTCGATATCATCGATTCCACTATCGAGCCCCGATTCCGCGAGCGCATCGTTGACCAACTGGACGATGCGGTCTGCGTCGGAATCTCCATCGTGACTGGGCCGATGATCGTTGAGGCGATCGAAGTGGCGCGCGCCGTGAAAGCCGCACGTTCGGAAGTTCCGGTTGTGCTGGGTGGCTGGCATCCATCGACGCTTGCGGAGCAGAGCTTGAGCGCGCCATACATCGATGTGGTCGTCCGCGGTCAGGGCGAACTCACGTTCGGCGAGATCCTCGATCAGCTCCTCACGGGCGGTACACTGGAAGGCGTTCGGGGCTGCTCGTATCGAAACGCCGAAGGACGCATCGTTCACAATCCACCGCGGCGCACGATCAATATCTCCGAGCTTCCGCCAAAGGCGTATCACCTGGTCGACCTCGAGCCCTATGCCGGCCTTTGCCGCCGCCGATGGATCTACTACACATCGAGCCACGGCTGCCCGTACGACTGCTCGTTCTGTTCGAACGCCAGCATCTACGGCCATGCGTGGAACGCGCTGCCGGCGGACCGTGTAGTAGCCGAGGTCGTGGAATTGGTGCGCCGCTTGCGGCTGGACCTTGTCGACATTGTGGACGACAACTTCCTCGTGGACCGCCAGCGTGGTGTCGACATCGCGCGGGGATTCGTTCAATCCGGTTTCAAATTCGATTGGTGCATCCAAACGACAGCAAACTTTCTGCTGCGATCGAGTAATGAAGACGTGCAGCTGCTGCGGCAGAGCGGCCTTTACCGTGTCTTCATCGGAGCCGAGTCCGGCTCTGACGATGTCTTGCGCTCCGTAAATAAAGTCCGGTTCCAGGGGACAAAGGTGCTGCATCAAGTGGCGGAGAAGTGCCACCACGCCAATATCCGATGCACATTCTCGCTCATCTTCGCGCTTCCTGACGAAACTGAAGCCGACCAGCGCCAGACGCTCGCCATGATGCGGGAAATCAAAAGCCGATTCCCGAATACGGAATTCCACAGTAATATTTACACTCCATATCCCGGGGCGCCGAACTTCAAGCGCGCTTTGGATATGGGACTGCGCGAGCCGCAGTCGCTGGAAGAGTGGGCAGAGTTCTATCCGAAATTCCAGCGGCTCCCCTGGGTCGACGAAAAACGCCATGCACAAATTCAGCGCATGCGCGACTATATTCGAATTGCGTACGCCACGGAGGGGGTCCGCCGCCGATCCGGCTTGCGTAACGCTGCGAACTGGCTCTTGGCGCCGATCGCGCGCGCACGGCTTGACGCGCATGCGTACAATCTGCCAGTGGAACTCTGGGCGTTGAAGGGCCTGAGCCGTGTGAAGAACGCCTTGGGTTTCCACAACGTCCGAACTCACATTGTGCAGTCATGATCGTTCTTGTCAATCCAACGAGCGCGAAATGGAAACACCGTCTTCCCATGTCGATTCTCTCGTTGGCCGCGCTTCTCGAAGGCCGCTACTCCTACGAAATTGTCGATGGGAATTTCGAGGCGGACCTCGAAGCAACGTTGACACGAACCATCCAGGAAACGAATGCGCAATATCTAGGCATCACTGTCATGCCGGGGCCGCAGCTCATGCAGGCGATTCCGATTACGCAGCGCTTAAAGAAGCTGTTCCCACAGTTGACGGTCGTGTGGGGCGGCTACTTTCCTTCATTGCATGCGGATGTCGTGCTGCAATCCGGCTTTGTCGACTTCGTTGTTCGAGGTCAGGGCGAATTATCGTTTCTGGAATTGATCGATACGGTCGAACGCGGCGCATCCGCCGATCACATTCCAGGTCTGTCGTTTGTCCGCAAAGGCGAGGTGATTCATAACGCAAAGCGGCCGGTTACGGACCCGAACACCTTGCCTCCGATGCCATACCATCGTGTCGATATGAAGCGGTACATCGGCAAGACGTATCTCGGCACAAGGACGATGACCTATCACTCGAGCTTCGGATGCCCGTTCCTGTGCGGTTTCTGCGCCGTTGCGGCGATTTACAAGAGCCGGTGGGTTGGCAAGAGGGCCTCCAGCGTCGTCGACGAAATCCTTTGGTTCAAAGATCAACATGGAGTGAACGCCGTCGAGTTCGTCGACAATAATTTCTTCGTCGCAGAAAAAAGGACCTTGGAAATTGCCGCGGGACTGCGTGGCCGCGGAATCGCGTGGTGGGCCGAGGCTCGGCCCGACACACTGATGCTCTATTCCGATGCCACGTGGCGCGCCATGCGCGACTCGGGCTGCAAGATGATTTTCTTTGGCGCTGAATCCAGCTCCAAAGAGACGTTGGAGCTTATGAACAAAGGCGGGAAGCAAACACCGGATATGATTCTGGAACTTGCTGCGCGTGCGAAAGCCCTCGACATCATTCCCGAGTTCTCATTTGTCCTAGGGACGCCATCCGATGATGTTGATGGTCAGATTGAGCGCGATATCCGGTACATCCGGCGGATCAAAGAAATCAACGCCAAGAGTGAAATCGTCATCTACGTCTTTTCGCCGGTGTTCTTTGACGACGCGGATCTGCTACAAAAATCCAGAGCGTTTGGCTTTGAATTTCCGAATCGTCTGGTGGAATGGCTCCAGCCGCAGTGGACTTCCTTCGACTTGCGAAAGCAGCCGCTGACCCCGTGGCTGAAGCCGCGTCACCTCGAGCAGATCTCCAATTTCGAGCGTGTGCTCAACGCCCGCTTTCCGACCGTTTCCGACATCAAGCTGAAACGTTGGCAGACCGGCATCCTCAAGACGCTGGGCGCGTGGCGATACAAGTTGGGATTCTACATCGCACCCTGGGAAATCCGGTTCGTCGCGAATCGGCTGTTCCGCTACCGGCAGCCTGAGATCGAAGGTTTTTAAGTTGAGCCGGCCCGTTTATTGCAGCATCAAATGTAGGTTCCTTCAATCTCTACCCGTTCGCTGCAATGGGAACGGGGATCGATGGAAGAAATGAGCGAAGTGTTCTTGCAAGTTCGAGATAATTTTCCGCAGCGAATTTCTCAACGCCGTTGACAACTGCTGGGAAGAGGTTTGCACCAGCACCCAATTGCGTGCGGAGCGCTGCATCGAGCAGAACGATAACGCCGTTCGTCATCACAAGCAGAATATCTTCCGGGTTGATCGCGAAGAACGCCTCGCGTTGATCGTCGTGGCGTTTGCGCGCGACGACGATATCGGCCGCCGCGCCCGCTGCGATGTATCCGCGATTGGAGACGTTCCACACGAGTGCGGCGTTCGTCGTCAGCGCGGCGATCAATTCGTCATCCGTCAGCGCACCGTGTTCGCGGGCGCGGCGCAGATGATCCCAAATGTTCCACGGCGCGGTCAGGGTTGAATCTGTTCCAAAAAGAATGGCTGCATGCTTTTTGAGCCGCGCGATCGGCGCCGTGCAGCCGAAGAGGAACTCGTTCGAGACCGGGCACCACACGAGGCCCGCGAACCGCTCCGCCTGATCGGCGCGCATCGCGATCGCATGCACGCCGATCAGTTTTTTCCGCCACACGTTCCACCGGATGAATGTGTCGATCTCGCGCTCGGCCTCAATGCCAACACCTTCGCCGACGTGTGCGACGACGAGACGGCGCTCGGGGACGAGCATCGCGCGCAACCGTCCCAGCCGCGGGGAATGAATGGTTCGCGTGCCGCCGATAACATGGATCGGCGCTCCGGCGCATGCCGGATCTGGACCGTGATGTGCGACGGATGTGACGCCGCAGAGCAGGTTCTTCGCGATTCCTGCACGAACTCGCAGCGCGCGGGGGACGGCCTCGACGGCCGCAATCGCCACGGCATGGCGGCGGTGGATGGCGTCGCCCCATTCGATATAGTCGCGGTATGGTCCGCCGCCCAACTGCTCATAGCAATCGAACTCAAGATGGTCGTGCGAATTGATAAGGCCCGGGAACGCGAGCGCGCCGCCGAAGGCAATCTCCGGGTCGCCGCCCGGAGCGCTGGAAACGATTTCGCGTATCCTCTGCCCCTCGATGATCACGTCGCGAACGCCGGGGCCGCCGAGGATTTCCACGTTGCGCAGAATTATCACGGCTTTATGAAATGCATACCGAACACGAGCGGCTGTCCCTTGTGCTTCTCGTATGCCTTTAAATACTGTGCGCGCTCGAACAACGGCCGCACCGATTCGTCGATTGCGCGTTCCGCCGCAAAGACGGCCGTCAGTCCGCACTCGGTTGCGATGTGACGCAACCGGTCGAGATCGGTTGCATAGTGTTCGATCTCAATAGTCTCGCCTCCGCTGAAAAATGTGCGTTTCATCCCGGCGCGAATCGCGCCGGGATGAAAATCCGTGATGAGTATCGCGCCGCCGCGGCGGAGGATGCGGCACCATTCGCCGATCGCGGAGGCGGCGCCGGGGATGTGCGCGAGCGCGAGCGTGGAGATGATCAAGTCGCTTGAGGCGTCGGCGATTTCGGGCAGATGATCTCCCTCCGCGCACGCCGTCCGCGCATCAGGATAATGCGCCTTCAACCGTTCGAGCATTCGCGGCGACGGATCCACGCCGATGAGTCCCGCCGGAGTTCGCGAAAGAATCTCCGGCCAATGCCGTCCCGTGCCGCAGCCGATGTCAACAACGATGTTCCCTTCGATTACGACACGCGCGAGCAGTTCACTGAATAGCGGCGACTCGAGTGCGAGCACGACGTTGTTCGGCTGTGCGTCGTACGTCGCGGCCCACCGGTCATAGCCTTCTACCGGTCCGACGCGCTGCCGCCTAGCGCCAAGGCGGCGGCCAATCCGGCGAAAAAGCGTCATCTTCATGATTGGAGAATACAACACTCAACACAACCACGCACTGAGGTCGCGGTTTAGCAGCGAGGCCAGTTTTGTAATGTCTTCGCGGTTATAGTCAATGAGGTACTGGCGGTCCCAACACGCAGTTGCTGTTTACGCGGGCAGGCATTAGACTGCCTCCGAACGCCATGCGTGATCAATGGTCCAATATTGCGCTGGGCGCTCTCGTGGCGCAGATTCCGGTCGAATTGCGATATACGCTGTTCGGCCTCAGCAATCTCCAGTGGACGTTCATTGTCCTGGTTGTGACCAGCGCTTCTCTGCTAATCGAGAATCGACAGCGGCTCCTAAGCGATCGCCTCGTCCAGGCCGCCACTTTATTCGTCGGCATCCAGTGGCTTGCTGTCGTTTATGCTCCTGAATTCCACACCAACGCCTTGAAAGGGGCGATTCGTTTCACTGCGGGGCTAATGCTTCTTACTATTGCCCGGATTTCGAATAAACACCAATCCGTCGGCCGCGTCTGGGTGATCTCTTCGGTGCTCGCCGCGATTTACGCACTCGTGGCGTATGCAGGATTCGGGTTCACGTGGCTCTTCAGAACTGAGGAATTCTATATCGGACAAATTTTTCAACGACTGAGCGGCTCGTTCGAGTATCCCAACACCGCTGCGGCGTATTTCGCTTTGTCGTTGCCGATCGTTTGGTGGAGCTCGTTTCGGCCGGCCTTGAGGTCCGTATTCGTTTTCCTTTTATGGTGCGCGATCGTGCTGACGTTCTCGAAAGGCGCTCTGGCTGCTATTCCCGTGGTTGTACTCGGTGGAGCTATTTTGTCGCATTCCGATGCGGCCGGATGGAAAACCGGGGCGGCATTCCTGGCGATTGGCGTTGTGGCTTATGGTGTCCTGCTTCCGCTGCAACCATATTTGTGGGAGCGACTCCACGGTCCAAATGTCCGGAGTCCGATCGCAGCAGAATACACAACGCCGTGGAACAAGCTGCAGGAGCAACCCGGAACGTACGGCCAAATCCCGCTCGAGATCCGGAATACCGGAGTCACGAAATGGCGATCACAAGGATGGTGGCGCGTCGCGGTCGCATATCGATGGTGGAACGCCGAGACCGAGACTTTCTTAAAGGTAATGCCGCTGATCACGAAAGTTCCGCGCGACGTTAATCCCGGCGAAACGGTCGCAATCCCGGCCGCATTTCAAACCCCGAAGGAACCGGGCAGGTACATTCTGGTACTTGAGCTTTTCAGCGGCAATTTGCATTGGTTCAGTCAGACCGGTGTAGTCCCAACTCTCATTCAAGCGGACATTCACGCGTCCATCTCACGCGTCCTTGGTCAGACGGACCTGTCATCGTTTTATTGAAGGGGACAAACGCCGGGCAGGCTTACGGCATCTGTGCCCCGCTCTTCGCTCTGGACCGCGGCGTTTAGGATCTTCATCGCCCACCCATTCGGCGTTGGGCCAGATAATTTCAGGCTTCAATATGGGAAATATCTCGGTGCATCTGGTTGGGATACGGACGTGTACTCCAACAACCTTTATCTCGAACTGCTCGCGGGAAGTGGAATTCTGGGACTAGCGGCGTTCGGGCTGATGCTTGCTGCGAAACGGTGGCAGTTTGAACCCTCCTGCCTTGCCATTGCGGTGTTTCTTGTCCATGGCCTCGTGGACTTTTTTCTGATGACTACTCCGATCTACTTCGCGTTCTGGCTTCTGATAGGCTTTTCCAATTCAATGTCACGTCGCGCAGTCAGAAATTAAACAGATTCGTCAGTTTGATAATAAAGTTGCCTGTCATGCTTTCTCTAGTTTCATTGTGGACAATGTACAAATCGTTCCAGGGATCCCTTCTGCAGTGAGTAACTAATTCAGATTGAGGTTAAACGCCGTGCCGTCCTGCTTGAAGAAACGCAGGTTTCCGTTCGAAGACTGGCCGGCCGATCCGCTAAAGAGAATGAATTGTGTCGTCCATCCGCCGCCGTTGACCAGATGCGGGAACAGCAATTCCGCGCTTGTTAGAGCATTACCCTCGTTGCTGGGAGGTGTCGTCGTGATCAGGAAATCAGCGCGTTCATTATATCGGGCTCGTAAGCCGGTGATGGACATCCCCGAAGAAGCTCCGCCTGAGATCCGCAACACGCCTTTGAATGGCAATCCCAATGTCGGGAAGAGCTCGTGAACAAATCTTGCAATCTGGCCGTTCCCCGGAACCGTGATAAGGACCGGCGATGCGGCGGACGCTCCATCTAATCCTGTGAGCTCCAGCGTGACCGTCGCCGCTGTCGATGCTGTGTTTGCAATGGCGACGCCGCTCTGAATTGTGCCGATGGACGCACCGCCCGCTGTGGTTTCGACGTACATCCGGAAAGCACTACCAAGGATGCCGGGTACACCTGCTTCCGAAACTGTTATTCCTGCAGGCTTATAAGAAAAGACGACAAGTGATGAGGGCGCCACGCCTTGAGGCACCACGCGAACCGATCCCGTGGTGGTGAGGGGTCCGCCACCTGCCGTCACAAGTTTGAAGGAGCTTTGCCTCGGGATGGTATATGAAAAACTCGAAGCACTCTGACCGTTAGCGGTCAGCGTAATTGGCGTGCCTGCTGCGGAAGCGGTACCGGTTCCAAAGAACTGGACGCTGCCGGTCAAGATGCTGTCGGTGGGATTCACCAGCACGATTTGAGTTGTCCACCCAAGGCCGTCGGCAAAATGGGACAAGAACGACGTACTCGTTGACGGCGCCGCCGACAGGTCGGATAGAGGTAAAGTCGTAATCAGAAAGTCGCCACGCTCGTTGGTGAAACCGCGTAAAGCGACAACCGACACCGGCACGTTCGACGAAAAACTGAACGTCCCTTGCACGGAGGCGCCGCCATTGTAGGGATCCTCGT
>QHXC01000293.1:0-473 GCA_003222815.1 Acidobacteriota bacterium
TGTGCAGGTCTTGTATTTGAGGGTGTTGATCGGAGCGTCTGAGCTGTCGCTCGTGGAATGCCGCGCTGCGCGAAGACGAAGACCGGAACGAACGCATAGCCGTAATAAGAGCGATAAGTGTGTTGCGGGATGAAGGTGAAGCCGCTAAGGAATGGACTGTAGATCCACGCCGCTCTGTTCGGAAACAGTCCCCAACCGGGACCGTAAAGACCGAACGGGCTGAAACCTCCCGTCGAATGGTCGCGATAGGCCAGAGCGTTTGCTCTCGACAGTTCTGACGACCGTTGCTGGCTCCAACGGTTCAAGCCATCGGCTTCCGCGCTCGGAATGAGCTTGCTCTCCTGATATTGATCACCGTTCGCGGTGACTTGTCGTCCTTTCTTGACCGAAACCCTGGAGTCTGCCGTTTGGAGTTTTCCGTCGAGCACGGATGCCGTGTCCCCGGAGAAGCGATACAAACCCGGAGAAGCGAT
>QHXC01000293.1:488-4823 GCA_003222815.1 Acidobacteriota bacterium
ACAACGGTAGTCTCCTCATCCAGCCTGATGAATGATCCGGGATTGAGCAAAAGCTCAACGTGCCCTCCAGAGCCAGTTTGGATCGGCATCCCAGCGGGCACTTGCTCGTAAAGACGCACTGTGGTTTGCCCGTCGACATGGTTGACGAGCCCTGCCTTGGCTGAAATCATGAATTGCAGCAAAACTAACGTGAGCACAATCATCAAAGCGCCTTTAGAAACAGCGTGAGAAACAACACAGGATATTGTCATTCTACGCCCGGCAGGCCGTTAGAACAATGCTCACCCAAAATGCAGGGACGTAGCCCTATGTCCCGATTTTTTTGTTTTTGGAACTTCAAGCAAATAAAAAAATGGGAACATAGGGCTACGTCCCCATTTTTCCAAAGCAATGTTCCCTTGTGTTTTCCGTTGTTCTAGGTGGCCGGAAGGCTTCGACGCGGAAAGAGATGGATTTCCTCTGGAGAATGAGCCAGCATTATGCGCTTTCAGAGTTGCGGGGCTTTGCAAAATTGCTGAGGATATTGCACATCTTTGTTGCGTACCTGACGATTGGCGATGGCAGATTTCAAATTTAGCTGCGTAACCGTTGCCGACTTTTTGTGCAAAGCCGAGTTGCAGAAAGAACAAGATCAGCCAACCAGCACTAGAAATCGCCGATGACGGAGTCTATCCCTCCAGGCCGACCGGGAATCAATCCCATGTGGACGTCCAGTGCCAAGACGGGGGCTGGCACTTCAGTTGGGCCGCAGAGCAAAGTCTGGTTCACCATCTCGCATGGCATCCTGGACGAAGTCTATTTTCCATTCATCGACCAGCCGAACATTCGAGATCTTGGGCTACTCATAGCTGACGGAGTGGAATTCTTTTCCGAAGAGAAGCGAGATGCCAACCACGTCAAGACAATCATCACTGACCCACGCCGCGATGTGGTTTTGCAGGCGATCCAGTTTGAAGCGTTGATCGGATCCGTGCCGGACTATCACTTGTACGCGCTGCTCGCGCCGCATCTCGAAAATCACGGATCTGGCAACCACGGTTGGACTGGCATGCACAAAGGTACACCCATGCTGTTCGCACAGCGCGGAGGAACAACGTTGGCGCTCGCATGCTCGAGTTTGTTCAAAGCGATGAGCTGCGGCTACGTCGGATTCAGTGACGGGTGGCAGGATATCAGCGCGCACAAACGCATGACATGGTTCTTTGACGATGCTCCAGACGGCAATATCGCACTCACAGGCGAAATCGTTATTCCCGGTGAAGGTGAGTTTATTCTGGCGCTTGGCTTCGGCCGTGATGCCGAAGAAGCTGGTCAACAGGCGCTTAGCGCGTTGGTGCAGCCGTTCGATGACTCGATAACGAAATATGTTCAGGAATGGCAAGACTATCAGACGCGATGCGAGCCACTCGACACCGGAGCGTCTGAAGTTAACCACTACCGAGTGAGCACGGCTCTGTTGAAGACCTGCGAGTCGAAGGACATTCCGGGAGGCATCATCGCGAGCCCCTCCATACCGTGGGGTTTCTCAAAAGGCGACGACGATCTCGGCGGCTACCACCTCGTGTGGACGCGCGACCAGGTGGAAGGAGCTGGAGCGTTGCTCGCGGCCGGCGATGTCGCGGGAGCTTACCAGGTACTGGTCTATCTCATCTCAACTCAAGAACCCGACGGGCATTGGGCACAAAACATGTGGCTGGAAGGCACTCCTTACTGGACCGGCATTCAGATGGACGAGACGGCTTTCCCCATACTGCTTGCCGATGCGCTGCGCCGGGCAAACGGTTTGGGGCGATTGAACGTCTGGCCGGCCGTGCGCAAGGCGGCAGCTTACCTCGTTTGTAATGGACCAGTAACTCCAGAAGATCGATGGGAAGAAGATGCCGGCTATTCACCATTCACGCTCGCCGTCGAAGTTGCGGCCTTGCTCGCCGCAGCAGATTTCGCGGACGAATACGACGAAACAGAAACCGCAGTCCATCTTCGAGAGACGGCCGACATCTGGAACACGAATATCGAAAGATGGACATATGTCACCGGCTCGGAACTGGCACGCATGCATGCCATCGAAGGCTACTACGTCCGGATCGCAGCCGCCGATGTGGCCGATGCGCCTTCACCTTATTACGGCTTCGTTCCAATTAAGAACCGGCCTCCTGATCAATGCTCGGCGGAAGCATCCGCCATCCTCAGCCCAGATGCGCTGGCACTGGTTCGCTTCGGATTACGCGCCGCCGATGACCCCCGGATACTGAACACCATTTCAGTGATTGACGTCATCCTGAAGACAGAAACCGCGACAGGACCCGTGTGGCACCGGTATAACAAAGATGGGTATGGCGAACATGACGACGGAAGTCCTTTTGACGGCACCGGCGTCGGGCGCGGCTGGCCACTCCTGGCCGGCGAGCGCGCCCATTACGAATTGGCGCGCGGAAATCGTGACGGCGCCGAACGTCTCCGGCGCGTCATCGAAGCGCAAACCAGTCCGGGCGGATTTATTCCGGAACAGGTGTGGGATGCTGCGGACGTGCCGGATCGTGAATTGTTCAATGGCCACCCTTCAGGATCAGCAATGCCTTTGATGTGGGCTCACGCTGAATACATCAAGCTTGTTCGCTCGCTACGAGACGGACGTGTTTTTGATTTGCCGCCCCAAACCGTTCGGCGATATTTGGTCGACAAAGTTGTTGCACGCTACACGATCTGGCGATTCAACCAGAAGTGCACATGGACGCCGCTCGGATACAAACTTCGAATCGAAGCGCTCAGTCCTGCTGTGATTTGGTGGACCTCGGACGGCTGGTCCACCAGACATGAGGAAAAGACCATCCCCACGAACCTCAACGTCCATTTTCTGGATATACCAACCGATTCTCTGCCGTCCGGCGCCTCCGTCGGGTTCACCTTTTGCTGGCCGAGCGGGCAGTGGGAAGGAATCAATTTCGAGGTGGTGATTGCCTAGTAAACTGATGAAAAAATACAAATTCGGCTAACGAGCATCACTTTGGAGCCATGCCCGATATGGACCCTCGGATGCTATGCTCAAAATGTGAGGGTTGATGACCCAAGTGGCTTCCGAAAGATGCAAGCCGGGCTGCTGCGTTTAAAGTGGCTCGCCATTGTCGCGTTCATGCCTCTGATGTGGTCTCTTTTCGCCGAAACTCCGATTGCGGACCACACAACGAAGACCCCGGCTGTAGACAAGACGCCAAAATTTCGTTCCGGGGACCAGGTTGGGGAATTTCAATTTGCCAGACTCCGATATCCCGGAGGCATTCCTGGCTATTTCAAGAACTGGTACACCGATTATCCGGCAATGGACGTTCACTTAACGACGATCGTAAGCCGACTCACCCGGATTGACTTTGGTCCATCGATTGTTGTCGATCCTTCACGGCAGAACATTTTCGATTACCCATTGATTTATTCAGTCGAACCCGAACAGATGGTTCTTGGTCCGCGTGACGTTGCAAACTTGCGCGAGTACCTGTTGCGTGGCGGCCTGTGGTTTGCCGACGACTTCCACGGCGACGAGGAGTTCTGCAAGTTTCTGGAGCAAATTCATCAAGTGCTGCCCGATGCATCACCAGTAGAACTGGATACTTCACATCCCTTGTTTCACAGCTTCTATGACATCAACAAAATCATCCAGGTGACGAACAACGAAATCGCGGAATGTCGCGAGTGTGATCAGTGGGAGAACGGTCCATCCGGAAGAGAGCCAAAAGTATTTGCCATCCTGGATCCGCATCAACGAATAAGCATTCTTATGGCGTGGAATACCGACCTCGGCGATGGACTGGAGTGGGCCGATGACCGGCGATACCCTGAGAACTACTCCAAGTATGCCATCAAGTTCGTCACCAACGTCATCGTTTACTCAATGACACACTAGGTCCTCTTGGCGGTCAGAATGTTCACCGCTCAAATTGTCAGCACACCCTCAAATGTCGCTTCGAGAAGGTGCCCTTCGTCCGCGGCGCACTTGAAACCAATGTATCCATCCGGGCGAACGAGGATCAGACGGCCGTCGCTCGGTCCGTAGCGCTTCGAGAGGGCTTCGGATCTGGGCAGTGTTTCAACGGCGAGCACCGGTGAGAAGCGCCGCTGCAGCCGTTCGATGACGGGAGAACGGTCGCGGTCACCCGGCATGGCCAACAGCGTGAAGTACTCGTGCCGCAACCGGTCGAAAAGTGTGCCGCCCTGTTCGAAATCGATGTCCGGGGCGCGGTCGCCAACGGCGGGACCGTTTAGTTCCGTCAAGACTGCGGGTTTTTGGACGTAGTCCCTGTACGTGTAGGCCACGCCCGAACAGTAGTTCACGACCTTCTCGGT
>QHXC01000293.1:4841-5567 GCA_003222815.1 Acidobacteriota bacterium
GGCGACGGGCCGGCGTTCGGCCTCGTAGGTATCGAGCAGCTCGCGTCTGGTGTAGCCTTTCAGGACGAGCGCGAGCTTCCATCCCAAATTGAAAGCGTCCTGCATACAGCAGTTCATCCCTTGGCCTCCGGTCGTCGAATGCACGTGCGCGGCATCGCCTGCCAGAAACACGTTTCCCTGACGGAAGGTATCGGCCAAACGCACCCACGTTTCCCACCTCGAATGCCACACCACATTACCCATCGTGATGCCGTCGAAGTGGCGTTCGAGTAGACGCATGAACGCCTGCTGCGGCGTGATCGTTGGGTCCGCAGCTTCACCGCGGTCGCTCAGCAGCAGTCTAAAGTGACCGCCAGGCAGCGGCGCCACCATCAAGAAATGATCGATGCCGACACAGTAGTGAAAGTAGTCTGTCCAATCAGGGAAGCCGTTCAAATGAACATCGAGATTTTGAAAGAAGCTGCCGGCGTAGTCCTTGCCCTTGACGGCCATTCCGAGGCCGCGGCGTACGCGGGAATTGATGCCGTCGGCTGCGATCAGATATCGGCAGTGGACAAGCTCTTCCTCGTCGCCTCGATCGGCATGCGTGATCCGCGCCGTGACGCCGTCCGCCTCCAACGTCAGGTCCTGAAATGTCGCGCTGTATTCGATGGTCTTGCCAAACCGGGAGCGCGTGTAATCGCGCACGAACATTTCGGTCTCGCTCTGGTTGTGGGCCAAAATGCA
>QHXC01000495.1 GCA_003222815.1 Acidobacteriota bacterium
ATCGGCCGTCCAGGACAATCAAATAT
This sequence comes from Acidobacteriota bacterium, assembly GCA_003222815.1. Taxonomy (GTDB): domain Bacteria; phylum Acidobacteriota; class Terriglobia; order 20CM-2-55-15; family 20CM-2-55-15; genus 20CM-2-55-15. Next base: position 27 of record QHXC01000495.1, read on the forward strand.
CGACGATTCCTCGTAACGGCTCGATCTCCAATCTCCGCATCGTCAGTGCGGACCCCGCAACCGGTCAGGTTGAATTGGCGGGCGAAGTGTCACAGCCGCTACGATTGCAGGGACAAATGGAAGACGCGACCGTCCGTAGCCTTCTGTTCAGCGCATTGCATGACGCGAGCAATCCGGGATCAAGATTGCGGGCTGTTCAGGTCCTGGCCAGCAAACCCAACGATGAACCCATTGAAGAAGCTTTGATCAACGCGTTGATTTATGACGACAACGCGGGCGTCCGCATGCAAGCGTTAGAAGCTTTGAAGCAGTATGCTAACGAACAACATGTGCGTGCGGCATTCATGCACACGCTCGGGAATGACGATAATGCGGGAATTCGTGTTCAGGCGATCGAAGCTCTTACAATCAAGAACTCCAATGACACGGAGCTGGCAAAGACCATTCGTGAAGTGACCGAGAAAGACGACAATTCCTTCATTCGGGCGAAAGGTTTGCAGTTTGTGGAGACGGCGAAATGAAGAAGATTTCGGATTTCGGATTTCGCGTAATCCTGATTTTCGCTCTGCAAATTCCCCTCTTCGCCAAGTGTCCCGTCTCCGATGGCGCTACGCTTGTCGTGAGAGCGCCCATCGGAAACCTCCAGGTCGATACCAGCGGGCGCGATGCCATTGAAGTGCAGGTCAATAGCAACCTGATTCAAGTTCAGGAGACCTGCGGCAAGGAAAACATCGAAATCACCAGCAATACGCTTGATGCAAGTCAGATCAAAGGCACGATTGATTGGAAGATTGTCACGCCAAAGGCGGTGAATCTGGACCTCGTGACTTTAGCAGGAAGTATCAACGTCGGAGATTCGGATGGAAACGTGACGCTCCGAACCAGTGGAGGGGCTGTAACCGCCGGTCAGATCAAAGGCCGGGCTGCGATCATCACCCAGGGGGGGTTCATCAAATCCGGCAATATCGGTGGCGACGCAGAGCTCCGCAGCCAGGGAGGATCGCTCGAAGTGGGTGACATCGGCGGCAACGCAGAGTTTAAAACGACAGCCGGCGCGATTCGAGCAGGCAACATCACAGGCTCTGCTACTGCCACGGCGGGAAGAACGATTGTCATTCTAAAAGCCAGCGACGTGAAGGCCACAACAAACGCCGGAGATATTTCGATCGGCGATGCGGTTCGGATCAACGTAACGACGGCGGGCGGAAATATCACCAGCCGGCGGGTGAGGGGTCCGTTTCAGGGGCACACTGAATCCGGTGATATTCGCGTGGATAGCGCCTCCGCGTCCGTGGAAGCCTCAACGGGCTTCGGCCATATTGTGGTTAAGCTCATGCCTGAAAATATGGACGGCGACCTGCATGTCGATCTGCAATCCGGCGTCGGCGATGTGACGATTTATCTTCCACAACGGATGAAGGCCACAATCGATGCCACCGTCGAGCGCCCTGCCTTTCAAGCCCCACACATTGTTTCCGACTTCCCCATGAACTCGGCCGTGCCAAACCGCCCTCAAGGCTTGGTCCCCCCGAACAGGTTCTATGCGCCCAGCCGGTCTCAGACACTCCTGAACGGCGGCGGAAACCGAGTACTCCTGCACACATCTTTAGGGAAAATTGAAATAAGAAAGCAGTAGTCCCAAAAACGGGGAAAGGGATTAGCCGCCAATTGCGCGTCTGACCCGAAGGGGCTTAGTACCGAATTGAAGACGCAGGCATAAAGCCTGCGGCTACGAGTCCGCTGCAGTGGGCTCGTAGCCGCGGGCTCTATGCCCGCGCCGTACGCTACCGAATCTACCGTTACAGTGCACTAGTGCTTCTTGTGCCCTTTCGAGTGCTCGCCTCGGTCGTGCTCGCCTCGGTCGTGCTCGCCTCGGTCGTGCTCTTTCCATTCAGGGCCACCCTCAGCGTCAAAGTTTTTACCTTTGAACTTCGGCCCTTGAACTTTGTAGACCGTGTATTCCCGCTCGCGGAATTCACGCAACCTTCGAACCTCGAACTTTCGCAGCCCCGGAGGTAAAGTGCTATACCCTACATACCCCCACGGTCCGCCGTATCCCGAAGCCCAGAACCAGTTGCCGCTATCGAAATAGTAGTAGCGGCCGCCGATGAAAAACATGTCATAGGGAATCCCGACGGCTACATAGACTCCAGGATCCTGCAGGAAGAGCATGGTCGGAGGTGCTTGCACAATTATGGGCGCCGGCGGCGGCGCACCAATGTTGACATTCACGTGCACTTGGGCGCCGGCCGGCGTTGCCAATAGTGCGTGCAACAGCATCACACACAGCAGCATGCTAAATTTTGTCAGGGCCATTCGCATGATTTGTCGTCTCAAGGTCACTCCTTTGTTCAGCCCGGCAGCGACACACTAGTCGCTATTCACGGAACCGTCCCTTGCTCTGCAATCCCCTCGCCATTGTATTTGTTCCTGAGCGGCCAGTGTTTACGCTCCCATCCGGACCGTTAGAGCAATCAACTTTGTGGGCAGATTTCTGAAGGTACAGCACGGAGCCGCGTGTCACCTGAATGCTTGACATGATCCTCTACTTTCGGTGTTAAAATTGCGATCGCGGGAGGGCGTCTGCCATGAGAATGAGAAGCCAATATTTCGCGTTATTGGGTGCGTTGACTGGGGTGATCGTAATCGTGTTGGTGGCGCCGGCCACCGTTGCGGGCCAAGCCCTCAGGACGCCGTGGGGCGAGCCGGACCTGCAGGGCATATGGAATAACCGGTTCGTTACTCCGTTGGAACGACCCAAAGAGTTCGGCACGAGAGAGTTTCTGACGGAGGATGAAATCGCAGCAGCCGAGCGGCAACTCGTTGAACAGGCCAAGCGCCCTGGTCGGGATAGCCGGGAGGGGGCAGGAAGTGAACGGGACGTCGCCCGCGCCTATAACGAGCACTGGTTCGGCGATCCATCGCTACTAAGGGGCAGGCGCACGTCGCAGATTGCGGACCCGCCGGACGGCAGAATCCCTCCTTTGACGCCGGAGGCCCAGCAGAGGATCGCTACGAAACGAGAGTATCTGCAGGCCTTGCTGCAAGGCACCTCCGGCGGA
>QHXC01000496.1 GCA_003222815.1 Acidobacteriota bacterium
GATGCGCCGCGATCCGCTCTGGCTCAGTTGCTGGCGCAGATCACGGTTTTCACGCGACAGGTACTGCTTCTCAGCAGCCTTTTCAACGGCGCGCAGCAGCTGCGCTTTCTTCACGGGCTTCGTGATGAAGTCGTAGGCGCCTTCTTTGATTGCTTCCACAGCGATTTCCACCGTCCCGTGGCCGGTGATCATGACGACTTCGATGTCTTGCCCCATGGCCTTGGCGCGCTTTAAAAGCTCGACGCCATCCATGACGGGCAGCCGAAGGTCGGTAACAAGAATGTCGATATTCTCTTCATTAATAACGTCGAGGGCCTGCTGGCCATTGTCGGTCTCGAGCACTTTGTATCCGGCAGCTTCGAGTACCTTCACCATGGCCGCACGATTTTCAGCGTCGTCTTCGACAACGAGGATGGTTGAAGTTTTTCGAATAGTCATACGACAGTAGTTGCAATCGTTCTGCCATTCTGTCAGACAAGAAGGAATTTCACTACATTTTGTCACGAACCATCGTGTGTAGTGAGAATTGCAGCTGAAAATCTTTGCAGAGAATGATTGGAACTTTAACGCGTATGAGTTTGATATTACAGCTATTTATGACCAAATGTCAAAATGCGGCGCAATGCCCCAATTTCTCGCTGACAATATGTCACTCTTTCGGGTTCGCGATGCGTGGGACCAGGCGGCTGTTCAAATATGCGATCAGATCTGACATTTCCGAACCGCTGAACTCCGGCCAAGCTAACTCTTTTTCTTTAATGGCTTCCAACATTGCGGGACCGTGCCGCCAGACAGATGCCGATAGAGTGATTGGCGAGTATCGTTCGGTTGCTATTGTCAAATCCGGCGCTCTGGTTTCCAGCCGCCGCTGTTCGTGGCACGACTTACAGTTCTTCTCATCGAACACTTGTGCTCCGCGGGCCGCATTTCCTTCCTCGTCGAAATAGCGCTGCGCGAACAGGTAAGCGATAAGATTGCCCATGTCGCCAGGTCCGAGAATCGGAAAGTTATTTCCAGCGCGCCGGTGCATCAGGGGCGCGTGGTTCCACATGGCGGTGACATAATCCGTAAGAACGACCGGACCACGTGTCTTCAACAAATCAATTTTGTGTTCGGCGGTGCGGCTGCCGAACGAATGGCAGGATTCGCAACTACTCTCAAACGTCACGCGGCCTTTTTCCGGATTGCCGGGTTGGAATACTGCAGAGTGCGAGCGGGATTCAGGCACCGTGCGGAGATAGACAAGCAAGTCGACCATGTCTTTGGTCGAGAGCTCCGGCCTGGGTAGTCCATTGCTCGAGAGATCGGAATAGACCAGCTCGGAATGGTTCCACATCCGCTCCGCCCACGCGAGTGGGTCATCGACTTCGCTCCAAGTGGAGATGGGCGGGCCGGCTGGACGCCGGCGGTCACGGCCCGCGGCTTCAGTTGCGTGGCAACGGCTGCAGCTGGCACGCTCGAATATCATCCTACCGTGCGCAGCATCGCCCGGAGTGCTGAAATACGAAAGCGAGAAGAAGTAGGCAAAGAGATCGGCGGTCTCGAGCATCGGTGTTCGTGCGTGCTCGGATCCTTGCGCCAAATCCGGCGCGAGGGTACCACCGCTACCGTTAAACGCGTGACACTCGATGCAAGTCTTTTCACGGAAAAGCTCGGCGCCCCGCGTCGAGCTTCCAGGAACGATCCCAATCTGGCGTGGGAGGACCGGACCGGACGGTGCGCCCAACGCTAAGAAAGATGAAGGTGGTAGCCGCCACGCGAACCCAGCCAATACGAAGCTAATGAGCAGAAGCACGAGCCTTGACCGCATAAGTCACGCCGTCCTTTCTCAAATATTTCCATTCCAGACGCCGAAGGTCCACCAGGAGTTCCGGGTTGATTTGAAATTTATTGAACTCCGAAACGACCCTGTCGTCTTGCTCAGTGGACAGTGATCGTTCGACGATGTCGAAGAGAATGTTGTCCTCTTTCTGGATATGGTTCCCTAGCAGCGCCGTGAGCCGATTCGCGAAGTGGACAAACTCCATGCCACTTTTCGTAAGGAGCGCCTCTTCCAGGCCTTCGACAAGGGAGCGTTCCTGGTCGTGTTCGAACAGCATGTGGCGCAGAGGTCCTTCCTGTGCCGCTGATGTGCGCCTCAGTTCAGGAAACAGCGCGCTCTCTTCCTTAGTCTGATGGTGATCGTCTGCAAACGTGCGCAGGAACCGCAACACCGCTTGGAGGTCTTCCGTCTCAAAGGGCTGATCGTTTTGCACACGTGCTGCCATGTGCTCGAGAACATCGAGACACCGCAGAATGATTTTGTGATCTTGGAACAGAAGGTCCGTACATTTCATGAACTGCTCCTTCCAACTCGTGCCAGATTGCGGAAACCTTCGACGAATCCGCGATCGCTGCAGAACTCTGCAGCGCCATCGGCAAACGAGTCGAGATGCGAGCGAAGACTCGCGTGAATTGTTTCGTAGAGCAACGGATGCTCCTTGGCAAGGGCGTGAGATAACTTCTCGTACACTTCATCCAATTCGGAAGATTCCATGAGTAGCGACGCATAAAACGCTTCGTCGACCGAAACCTCAGGCTCGGCGACAATGCTTTTCACCGTGTCGAGTAATTCCTCGACGTTGTTAGCCGCTTCCAGATCGACATCGACTTCTGCCATCACACCGCGCTCGCGACAGAAGCGCAGTATTGAAAAATGCTTCAGCTCCTCCATCGCCGCTTTCGCCCAAAACTTCGCCAGCGGAGGATTCGTGATGAAGCGTTCGTGCAGCAGGAAATAACAGTGCGCGAGTCGTTCCTCCAAAGCCTCGAACCTTGCGTAAGTCGCATTGCGTTTTGCCATTGTGTCCTCCCTAAATTGCCCCGCAAATCGGAGAAATTGACGTTCTGTCAGGAAGCCGTGTTCCCGGACTCCGCATCGCATTGCCAAGTTGTTGTCTCGCCTCATATTCAGCTCCCTGTTTCGTATCGTCCGCAGACTGGAGAGCAGTTGTCGTGCCGAAGCTCGTTTGCCGGGCGAAGCCGACTCCATCGGCAGCGTATTTGAGTCTTGTCTGGCGCTCCGGTTTCGCGCGACGATACTCGGGCAGGAGGTGAGATGTTCAAGCGCATTCTGACGCCGGTTGATTTTTCGGAAAAGTCTTCAAGAGCGGTCGACGTGGCTAGCGGTTTGGCTGCAGGGACTCGTGGTGAGGTCATTCTGCTTCACGTCATCGAGACCATCGAACATTTGAAGTTCGAAGAGATTCGTAGCTTCTACGACAAGCTAGAGAAGCACGCCACCGCCGAGCTCCACAAGCTCAGGGAGCAAGCCGCCCAACCCGGTGTATCCGTACGTGAAGACGTGGTGTACGGAAAGAGGGCAAGGAGCATCCTCGATTACGCGGCGAAGCACCGACTGGATTTGATTGTCATGAGCTCGCATCGTGTGGAGCTAGGCCGTGAAGGTTCGAGTTTGGCAACCATCAGCTACGAGGTGGCCGTGCTTGCGCCTTGCCCCGTCCTGCTGCTGAAGTAGCGGCAAAGAAAAGTTTTGCTGTTCAGCTGTCCTCCGTACTCTTACTATGTCTACAGAGGACGGAGTGCTTACAACCACGCGGACCGCGAGGACAGAAGGTCAGGAATTCATCGAAGCGTCACGGGTGTTTCTGAAAGACGACTTCCTGCCAAAGCTTATTTATTGTTTGGAACACATGTCGGATGAGGACATCTGGTGGCGGCCGAATGAACAGTCGAACAGCGCAGGAAACCTCGTGTTGCATCTTTGCGGGAATATGAAGCAATGGATCGTCGAGTCTATTGGCGGTGTGCGTTTCATGCGAGACCGGGATGCGGAGTTTGCCACGCGAGATCCCGTTCCAAGGTTCGAGTTAGTCGCTAACATTCAGTCGTCCGTCGGCGAAGTTGACGAAATTCTGGCGGCATTGCCGGAACAGCGGCTACTTGAACACTGTGACATACAGGCGTACAAAGCGTCGGCTCTGCAGGCGATCTATCACGTCGTCGAGCATTTCAGTTATCACCTCGGACAGATCCTATACGTGTATAAGTTGCGAACCGGCGCCGATCCGGCTTTTTATCGGCATCTTTCAAACCGCTGACGAGCTGAAACACATGTCAGTCCTTGGTTTCAGCCCAGTTCAATACGTTCTGCTAAAGAGTTGTTTCCTTTTGCCGTCAGGCATATAGTGGAAACTAACGGGTTCGCTGGTGGGAGTCCCTGTCAGAGCTCTTGCCCTGACTTACGAAAAAAACGGTCGCTCGCTACCAGCAACCCGTACCCACGCAGCCTGCCTTTCGCGTGATTACAGAACCTGACACCTGCGCTTTAGTTATAATAGAGCCGGCATGCACGAATGGCGCCGTACCCAAGTGGTTAAGGGAGAGGTCTGCAAAACCTTTATGCATCGGTTCGAATCCGATCGGCGCCTCTTAATTGATTCTGCTGGACTTACTTTCTAATTCTTCACTCGTAAAATTCACCGGATTTTCGACGATTGTAGGGGAAACTGTAGGGACTGTTGCGGCGGGACTGTTCTGTCGGTTTTTTTTCTCGATCTCCGCGATTTCCTTCGCCGCTACGATAGTTTCCATACGCTTCATTTGTTCGACGTGGTGATCTTCCTGGGGCATTGTCAACTTGGGTCGATAGAGTCGTTTCAGTTCCTGATTGTTGGCGTAGCGCCGGGTGTCATGACTAACGCAGGGCAGGATGGTTCGCTGCGCAGCTCCATAGCTTTTGAGTTTGTCGGTGATGATTCGAAACGGTTCTTTCCCCTGGCCCCGCAATAGCCTTCGAAAGAATCGTTCGGCGGCACGTTGATCACGTCGCGACTGCACCAGGATATCGATCACATCACCGTCCTGGTCCACAGCACGCCAGAGGTAATGCTGTTCGCCGTTGATTCTTACGAAGAGCTCATCCAGATACCAGGTATCGCCGAGACGACCTTGTCG